>DATNNU010000103.1:0-3314 GCA_035601675.1 Steroidobacteraceae bacterium
AAAACGGTCGCCAAGCGTGTTCTGGCCTGGGTGCAGGCGTCGCAGTACCAGCTGGTTGAGTCGCTGGCCCACGGGCTGGCATTGCTGCTGCTGGCGGAGTTTCCGCTCGAATGGGTGCGCGTCAGCATCAATAAGCCTGGAGCAATCCGCCATTCGAGTGACGTCGGGGTGTGTATCGAGCGCCGGCGGGTCAGTTAGTGGTCCAGGCATTTGTCGCGATCGGGAGCAATCTCGATCCGGCGGCGCGGATGCTGCAGGCCGCGCGCGCGATCAAACAGCGCTTCCCGGATGCCCGCTTTTCTCGTTGCTATCGCAATCCGGCGTTCGGCTTCGAAGGACCCGATTTCTACAATGCCGTGGTTGGCTTCAGCACCGCTCTGCCGCTCGAGGCACTGCTGCCGTCGCTGCACGGGATCGAAGCATTATGCGGGCGCGCGCGCGCGGATCCGAAATGGGAGCCGCGAAAGATGGATCTGGATCTGCTGCTGTATGGCGATGTGGTCGGCGCGGGACCCGGCTATACCTTGCCGCGGCGTGATCTGGCACGGCGGGTCTACATGCTCGGACCGCTGGCGGAGCTGGCTCCCGACCGGCTCTATCCACCGGCGGGACCCACGATTGGGCAGCTGTGGGAGCAGTTCCCGCGGGCCGAGTACGTGCTCGAGCCGCTGGAGCTCGATCTCAATGCTGCCTGAGCGGTGGCAGCATGGCGGCCGGTTTCACCAGCCGATGCTGCGACCGCCGTCGACAGCGAGGATCTGGCCGGTAACGAATGGGGCTTCGCTGGCGAAGAACAGCACCGCGCGCGCGATGTCGTCCGGCGAGCCGTGTCGATGCAGCGGCGTCTTGTCGATGATCTCTTGCTTGCGCTCCTCGGGCATCGGCACATCCGGCCAGAGCACCGGCCCCGGGGCGATGGCATTGACGCGCACCTCGGGCGCCAGCTCGCGCGCCAGCGCGCGCGTCAGCATGATCAGTCCGGCCTTGGCCACGCTGTAGACCGCATGCTCACGCAGCGGCCGCAGGCCATGGATATCGACCATATTCAGCACGGCGCCCTGCGTGCGGCGCAGCTCGGGCGCCGCCGCCTGCGCCAGCAACAGCGGTGCGCGCAGGTTGGTGCCGAGCAGATCGTCCCAATCGGCCAGCGTGATGGCGCCGAGCGGCGTCGGATAGAACGTCGAGGCATTGTTGATCAGCAAATGCAGCGCGCCGAAGCGCTCGCGCGCCTGCGTGACCAGTCCCGGCAGCGTTGCGGCGTCCAGCAGATCGCAGGCGATGACAGCAGCGCAATCCGGACGTGCGGCTTCAAGCTCAGCCGCGAGCGAACGCGCGGCAGCGAGCGAGCGGTGACAGTGGATCACCACGTTGGCGCCTGCGCCATGCAGCGCGCGCGCGATGCCGGCGCCTACACGCCGCGCAGCACCGGTGACCAGCGCCGTGCGCCCGGCCAGGCGCTGACTGCGCTCGATGCCCGATGCTGTTGCCGGCCCGTAAAGGGTTGCTGCCATGAGTGCAGCTTATGACGAGCGCCGATGCAGTCTCAAATCTGCCGCCGTTGCAGCCCGACGAGGCTCGGCACGGCGTCCGGGTGTTGCAGGCGGTGCGCGATGCGATGGCCACGCATGACGGCTGGCTGGCGTTTGACGACTATCTGCGCATCGTGCTGTACGCGCCGGGACTGGGCTACTACAGCGCCGGTAGCGCCAAGTTTGGCAGCGCTGGGGATTTTGTCACGGCGCCGGAGCTGTCGGGCCTGTTTGGCCGCTGTGTGGCGCGACAGTGCGCCGAGGTACTGCAGCTCGCCGGCGGCGATGTGCTGGAACTGGGCGCCGGCACCGGCGCGCTGGCCGCCAGCGTGCTGGCGATGCTGCACGAGCTGGCGCAGCTGCCCGAGCACTATTACATCCTGGAGGTCAGCGCCGACCTGCGCCGACGCCAGCAGCAGCAGCTCGCGAGTCTGCCGCCGGCGCTGCACAGCCGTGTACAGTGGCTGGACGCGCTGCCCGCGGCTCCGATCGCGGGTGTGATTCTGGCGAACGAGGTCGCCGACGCGCTGCCGTTCAAGCGCTTCGTGATCGCTGCCGACCGGCTGCTCGAGCGCGGCGTTTCGGTATCGACGGCGGGCGAATTAATCGACGCCGATCGGGCCGCCGATGCGGCGCTGCGCGCGGATGTGGCGCGGATTGCCGAATCGCTGGCGCAGCCGTGGCCGTCGTCCTCAGCTGCGCCCTCGGGATTACCCGCGCCGTGGCCCTGGTCAGACGGCTACCAGTCCGAGCTGTGCCCGATGCTGGCGCCGTGGATCGCCGCCATCGGCGCGGCGCTCAGCCGCGGCGCCGCACTGCTGATCGATTATGGGTTGTCGCGGCGTGAGTACTATCACCCGCAGCGCTCGGGCGGTACTGTTCGCTGCCATTTCCGCCATCGGGCGCACGAGCAGCCGCTGCTCTATCCAGGGCTGCAGGACATCAGCGCCTGGGTCGACTTCACGCGGGTCGCCGAAGCGGCGGCCGATGCGTCGCTTGAGGTCGCCGGCTACTGCACTCAGGCGGCGTTTCTGTTGGCGACCGGGATCGAGGCGGATCTGGCGGCAAGCGATGCGACGTTGCCGCGCGCGCGACTGGCGTCGGAGGCACGGCAGCTGCTGCTGCCGGGAGCGATGGGGGAGAGCTTCAAGGTCATGGCGCTCGCGCGCGGCCTGGATGCGGCGCTGCGCGGCTTCGCGTATCAGGACTTGCGGCGCTCGCTTTGAAGCTGCTGCAGTCGCTCGATGCGCGCGGCACGATAGGCGGCGGCGATCGCAATGCCCTTGAACTGCTCGAGCTTCTCGCGCGGCAGCGTCACGCCGGCGGCGGTGACGAGCGCGACGGCGAGCGCTGCGTACAGGGTGTCGTCTGCGCCGGATCGCGCCTGCGTTGCGCGCAACAGCAGCTCGAAGCGATCCGGCCTTCGGAACGCGTCGGCGGCTTCGAGCAGGTCGAGCACACCGGCCGCATCAAGCGCTGCCGCGTCCGCGATACGTCGGTGCAGGCGGGCAGTAAGCAGCGCCAGCTCGCGATAGTCGTTCGGCACGCGCAGGCGTTCGCACAACACCTTGATCTTTTCCGGCGCCATGTCGGCCAGCAGCGCCGCATAGCGCTCGGGCGGCTCCGCGCCGATCTGCACCGCGCGTCGCAGGGCGTCTCGCTGCGCCGCGTCCCAGTCGAGTTCGGGCAGCAATACCGGCAGCGCGCCGCAGTCCTGAAGAACGTCGAAGAATACCCAGGGATTCGCTTCGCCCAGCGCGCGCTGCATCTCGCGCCACACCCGCT
>DATNNU010000104.1:0-2408 GCA_035601675.1 Steroidobacteraceae bacterium
AAGCCCCCTGGAGGTGTTGTTTGCCGGCCCACGTGTCCCTATGAGTATCCCCCTGATTCAGCAATATCGGATCGGAAAGTATCTGTTGCGTCAAAAGCTTAGCGGCCGCAAGCGCTACCCGCTGGTGCTGATGCTCGAGCCGCTTTTCCAGTGCAACCTGGCCTGCGCGGGCTGCGGCAAGATCGATTACGAGAAGGATATCCTGCAGCGCAGGATGAGCCTCGCCGACGCGCTGCAGGCGGTCGATGACTGCGGCGCTCCGGTGGTGTCGATTCCGGGCGGCGAGCCGCTGATCCACAAGGAGCTGGCGCAAATCGTCGAAGGCATCGTGGCACGCAGGAAATTCGTCTACCTGTGCACCAACGCGCTGCTGGTGCCCAAGCACATCGATGAATACCAGCCGTCACCGTATCTGACCTTTTCCATCCATCTCGACGGCCTGCAACCCCAGCACGATGCGTCGGTGTGCCAGGAGGGCGTGTTCGATAAGGCGGTTGCGGCGATCAAGCTGCTGCGCCAGCGAAAATTCCGGGTGACGGTCAACTGCACGCTGTTCGCGAAGGAGGATCCGGACGAAGTCGCGGCGTTCTTCGATTTTGCGATGGGACTGGGCGTCGAGGCGATAACTGTGTCGCCGGGCTATCACTACGAGCACGCGCCGCGTCACGACGTGTTTCTCGGCCGTGTTGAGAGCAAGCGTCTGTTCCGTGAAATCTTCGCGCGCGGCCGTGCGGCGGGGCGCAACTGGCTGTTCAATCACTCCAGTCTTTACCTGGATTTCCTCGCCGGCAACCAAAGCTATCAGTGCACGCCGTGGAGCAATCCGACCTATAACATCTTCGGTTGGCAGCGGCCCTGCTACCTGATGTCGGATGAGGGCTATGCGCCGAGCTTTCGCTCGCTGATGGAGGATACGCGATGGGAGCGCTACGGCGTTGGCCGCGATCCGCGCTGCGACAATTGCATGGCCCACTGCGGATTCGAAGGCACGGCGGTCAACGACCTGCTGCGGCATCCTCTCAAGGCCTTGCGCGTCGCACTACGCGGACCGCGGCTCACCGGCCCGATGCTGCCCGAACTGCCGTTCGTCTACCAAGAGCAGCGCGCTGCGCCGCAGACCGTGCTCGTGCCGATCAGTGCTGTGCAGCGCGAACGCCGTGGGCGTGAGACTTCGGCCGCGAGCATCGACTAGCGGACCCTTAAAGGGAGCAGCTCCTTGGAAGCGGCCAGCGCGTGCGGCGGTGCCAGCCCTGCGGACGCCTTTCGCAATCGGCTGCACGCCTGGCAGGCACGAATGGAACGTGCGCTCGCGGCACGATTGCCCGGCGCCGTGGTGGTGCCTGAGCCGTTGCACGCGGCGATGCGCTACAGCGTGCTCGGCGGCGGCAAGCGCATTCGCCCGGCGCTGCTGTTCGCGAGCGCGCTTACCCTTGGCCTGACCGAAGACGAGGTCGAGGGCGCTGCCTGCGCCATCGAGTTGGTGCACGCCTACTCGCTGGTGCACGATGACCTGCCGGCGATGGACAACGACGATCTGCGGCGTGGCCGGCCGACCTGCCACAAGGCGTTCGACGAGGCGACCGCGATTCTGGTCGGCGATGCGCTGCAACCCCTGGCCTTCGAGTTGCTGGCGCTCGATCCCGCGCTGCCGGCGTCGGCCGCGGTGCGGCTGCAGCTGATCGGCCTGCTGGCGCAAGCCAGCGGCAGCTTCGGCATGGCGGGCGGGCAGGCGATCGATATGGCCGCTCAGGGACGAGCGCTCGATCTGGCCGGTATCGAACAGATGCACGCGCGAAAGACCGGGGCCTTGATTCGCGCCAGCGTACTGATGGCCGCGGAGTGTGTGCCGGGGCTCGATCCGCGTCTGAAGGCGGCACTGGCGAACTATGCGTGCGCGATCGGGCTGGCGTTTCAGATCCAGGACGATCTGCTCGACGTCATTGGCGAAACCGCCGTGCTCGGTAAGACCGCCGGCGCCGACCAGGCGCTCGCCAAGCCCACGTACCCGGCTGTTATGGGCGTCGCCGCATCGCGAGCTGCCGTCAGCGCGCTGCACGAGCGTGCGCTCCAGGCCCTCAAGCCCTTTGGCGAGCGCGCCGAGCCGCTGCGGTTGCTATCGGATTGGCTGCTCGCGCGCCGCAATTGAGGCGTTGAGCTCGGTCGACGCCCAGATGCGCTGGCAGCGCTGCGCAACCTCGCGCGGCGAATGGCTGCTGATGTTGATCGCCAGGTCCTCGGGTTTCAGCGGGCCATACAGCGCCGGATCCGATGCCAGGAACAGGCCCACGGTCGGCACCGCCGTGGTGCTGGCCAGGTGCATCGGTCCGGTATCGGTGGCAATAAACATCCGCGTCGCGGCGATGGCTGCGGTCAGGCCACGCGTGGAGCGAACGTGCAGCGACGGAAAT
>DATNNU010000105.1:0-2360 GCA_035601675.1 Steroidobacteraceae bacterium
CAGTCGCGCGGCGCCAGGTCGAGCGCGGCCGCGAGCTGCACTGCGGTCTGTCGGCACTCATCGCCATAGCGGTCGCCGCGGGCGACGTACGACTGGGGGATGCCGTGAAACGACATCAGCAGATGGGCGCCGCGACCGTACAGGCGCCAATGATCGCCGATACTGGCAGCGAGCGCGCTGATGTAATCCGGCTCGGCGTGGTAGCCGGCGATGTAGCGCAGCTCGGGCAGCGCGCGCCACGCGCGTAGCGCCCGCGCGACCTGGTCGTAGACGGCTCCGGTGGTGCTACCGCTGCTCTGCGGAAACAGCGGCAATACGATCAGACGGCGCACGTCGGCGTTGCGCAGCGCCTCAAGGCTGTGCCTGACAGACGGCGGCGAATACAGGAACGCCTGCTCGACACGCATATCGCCCCGTAGTGCCCCCAGCTCGCGCTCGAGCGCCGCGCGCAATTTCGACGTGTTGAGCAGCAGTGGCGAGCCGTCGGGCTGCCAGATCTGGCGGTACCTGCGCGCGCTGCGCGGCGCGCGCAGCGGCAGCACCAGGCCATACAGCAGCGGCAGCCACAGCGTGCGCGGCAGTTCGATGACGCGCGGATCGGACAGGAAACGGCGCAGAAAACGGCGCACGGCGCCGGTGCGTGGCTCCACCGGAGTGCCGGTATTGACCAGCAAAACGGCCGAGCCGATGGGCGTCGAATCGTTCACACGGGCGAGCGCATTGATCCGGGGCCGCTGCGGCTAGCCGATGTGCCGCGCCAGGAAGGCGTTGGTGTGCGAGCGCGCCAGGGCAGTGGCGTCGGCATCGTAGTGATCGGGACGCTCATCGTTGGCGAACGCGTGGCCGGCGGCATACAGGTGGTAGACGGCCTGCGGAAACGCGCTGCGCAGGCGATCGACCTCGCTGCCCGGGATGCTCCGATCCTGTGCACCGAAATGCAGCATGGTCGGACACGCGGGCACCTTGGGCAGCAGCGCGGGAATGTGCGCGCCGTAGTAGCAGACCGCGGCGCCCAGCGGCAGTACGCTGGCCGCCGCCCAGGCGAGCGTGCCGCCCCAGCAAAAGCCGATGACCGCCACCTTGCCGACATGGCGCGCCATGGCCGCCGCCGCGCCGATATCGAGCACCGCCTTGGCGGTATCGATCTGCTTGCGATACCCCATGGCCTGCTCCACTTCCGGCGGCGAATAGCCGAGCACCAGATTGCGGCGCACGCGATCGAATAGCGCCGGCGCCACGCTCAGATAACCATCGGCGGCGTAGCTGTCGGCGGTGCGCAGGATCCAGGGCGACAAGCCGAAGACTTCCTGCACGATCACCGCCGCGCCGCGCGCCTTGCCGCTCGGTTTGGCGATGTAAACGTTGAACTCGTGGCCGTCGCGGGCCATCAACGTTTCGGTCTGGCTCACGCGCGCTCCAGGATGGCGGTGACGCCCATGCCGCCGGCGGTACAGGCCGAAGCGATGCCGCGCTTGGCTTGAGGATCGAGCACCAGCAGTTTGGTCAATACCGCGAGAATCCGAGCGCCGGTGGCGGCGAAAGGATGGCCGATCGCCACACTGCCGCCTTTGACGTTGAGCTTCGAATTGTCGATCGCGCCCAGCGGCGCGGACAGCCCGAGGCGCTCACGGCAATAATCGGGCGACTGCCAGGCCTTGAACAGGCACAGCGGCACGGCGGCGAAGGCCTCGTGAATTTCATAGTAGTCGAAGTCCTGCAGCGTCAGTCCCGTGTCCTGCAATATCGCCGCGACCGCATAGGCCGGCGCCATCAGCAGGCCTTCCTTGCCGCTGGCAAAATCCACCGCCCAGGTCTTGCCGGCACGCAGATAAGCCAGTACCGGCAGCTTGTGTTCGGCGGCCCACTGTTCCGAAGCCAGCAGCAGCGCGGCCGAGCCATCGGTCAGCGGCGTGCTGTTGCCGGCGGTGATACTGCCGCTGCCGCTCAGGTCGAATACCGGCCTGAGCTTGGCGAGTTTGTCGACCGAGGTGTCGGCACGAACGTTGTTGTCGCTCTTCAATTCGCGAAACGGCACTACCAGGTCGTCATAGAATCCCTCGTGCCAGGCCGCGGCCGCCTTGACATGACTTTCGTACGCCAGCCGATCCTGCTCTTCGCGGCTGATGTTCCAGGTCTTGACCATGAGCTCGCAGCTCTGGCCCATCGACAGGCCGGTGCGGGGTTCGACCACGGCCGGCAGTACCGGTTTCAGATCGCGCGGGCGCAGCCCCAGCCACGGTTTCACGCGTTCGCCAAAACTGCGGCCCCGCGCGCCACGCAGCAGCCGCTGCTGAAACGATCTGGGATACACCACCGGCGGGTCGCTGAGGTTGTCCACTCCGGCGGCAATACCGGCATCG
>DATNNU010000106.1:0-5949 GCA_035601675.1 Steroidobacteraceae bacterium
ATCCCAACCCAAACAGTCCCACGTCCCGGGGATGCGAGCAGCGATGACCGATCTCAAACGCCATATTGTCGATGTAGCGGATTTTCCGCGCCCCGGAATCCTGTTTCGCGATATCACGCCGCTGCTGCGTACGCAGTTCGATGCCACGCTCGATGCGATGGACGGCCTGTTCAGCGATCAGGAGTGGCAGCAGATCGACGCGCTGGGAGGCATCGAGTCGCGCGGCTTCATTCTGGCGGCGGGCCTGGCTGCCCGGCGACACAAGGGCTTCGTGCCGATTCGCAAGCAGGGCAAACTGCCGCCGCCGGTGGTCGCGGCGGCCTACGCGCTGGAATACGGCAACGCCGTGCTGGAAGTGCAGTCGGGCAGCGGCCGGCTGGCGCTGATCGACGATGTGCTGGCAACCGGCGGGACCATGCGGGCCGCCGCCGAGCTGTCGACGCAGGCCGGCTATCAGGTGCGCGGCCTCGCGGCGCTGATCGATCTGCGGCTGGTCGGGGATTTCATCTGGCATGAGCTGCCGTTGCGCTGCGTTATCCGGTATGACTGAGGCCGCCGCCGTCTATAATCGTTTCGGGCCGCTACCGATTTCGCTGGAAAAATATGCCGTTTTACGAATACGAATGCAGCAACTGCCGCTACTACGCCGAGGTCATGCAGAAGATCACGGACAAGCCGCTGAAGCAATGCCCGTCCTGCGGCAAGAACACGTTCACGAAACTGATCTCGGCGCCGGTCTTTCGCCTCAAGGGTTCGGGCTGGTACGAGACCGACTTCAAGTCCGACAAGGACAACCAGCGCAATCTTGCCGGCGCCGACAAGGAAGACGCGTCGGCCAAGAGCGAGACTAAGACCGAGAGTAAGACCGAGAGCAAGGGCGACGCCGGCGCGGCCGCGGGTGCCGACAGCAGCAGCGAGGCCAAGACCGAGCCCAAGACCGAGCCCAAGGCCGATGGCAAGAGCCTCAGCAAGGCCGAGACCACGGCGTCGACGCCCGCGCCCAGGACGCCGGCACCGACCACGCGAAACATCGCCGCTCGCGCAGCGCGCGGCAAGAGCGCCGCGCCCAAGCGCCCCCGCCCGGCGAAGCGGAAAGCGACCAAGCGCCGGAGCGGCCGTTGAGCGGTGAGGTCATGCAGCGGATCGTACGCCGCTATCTGATGGCGGGGCTGCTGGTTTGGGTGCCGATCCTGGTCACCGTGCTGGTGGTGCGTTTCATCCTCGAGCTGATGGACGGGACGCTGTTGCTGCTGCCGCCATCGGTGCGGCCCGAAGTGCTGTTCGGGGTACACATACCGGGCCTGGGAGCCGTGCTGGCGCTGCTGCTGCTGGTCTTCACCGGCATGCTGGTCAGCAACATCATCGGCCGCAGCCTGGTGGGATTGTGGGAAGACCTGATGAATCGCATCCCGTTCGTGCGCGCACTCTACGGCGGCGTCAAGAGCTTCTCGACCACGATCCTGTCGAATCAGGGCAATTCGTTCAAGAAGGTGATGCTGATCGAATATCCGCGCAAGGGCATCTGGAGCATCGGCTTTCAGACCGCGGGCGACCTGCCGCTGATCAGTGCGCACACCGGCGAGCCGCAGGTGTGCGTATTCATCCCGACCACCCCGAATCCGACCTCCGGCTTCATCGTGATGGTGCCGCGCTCGCAGGCGATCGAACTGGACATGAGCGTCGATGCGGCGATGAAGATGATCGTGACGCTCGGCGTGGTTGTGCCGCCGGCGCCCGCAACCTAACATTCGCGGCCCAGTCTTCACTACGACAAGCCGATGCGGACCCACTACTGCGGACAAGTCAATGAGCAGCTGACTGGCGCGAGCGTGGCGGTCGCCGGTTGGGTGCATCGGCGGCGCGATCACGGCGGCGTGATCTTCGTCGACCTGCGCGACCGCGAGGGGCTGGTGCAGATCGTGTTCCACCCGGATCAGCCGGCGATATTCGTCACTGCGGAAAAACTGCGCCATGAGTTCGTGGTGCGGGTACGCGGCACCGTGCAGCCGCGGCCGGCCGGCACCGTCAATACCAATCTCGCCTCCGGCGCCATTGAGATCGTGGCGTGCGAGCTGGAGCTGCTGAATCGTTGCGATCCGCTGCCGTTCCAGCTCGACGAGTCGGTCAGTGAGGAGGTGCGTCTGCGCTTCCGCTACATCGACCTGCGACGCGAGCTCATGAACCAGCGCCTGCGGCTGCGGCATCGGATCACGCGCTCGATGCGCGGCTATCTTGATGCCGAGGGTTTCGTCGACATTGAAACCCCGATGCTCACCAAGGCCACCCCCGAGGGCGCGCGCGACTACCTGGTGCCGAGCCGGACTCATGCCGGCAAGTTCTTTGCGCTGCCGCAGTCGCCGCAGATCTTCAAGCAGCTGCTGATGATCGCGGGCTTCGAGCGCTACTATCAGATCGTGCGCTGCTTTCGCGACGAGGATCTGCGCGCCGATCGCCAGCCGGAGTTCACGCAGCTCGATATCGAGACCTCGTTCCTGACGCAGGATCAGATCATGCAGCTGATGGAGGGCCTGGTGGTGACGCTGTTCCGCGAGGTGCTGGGGCTGCAGCTGCCGCAGCCATTCCCGCGCATCAGCTACCAGGAGGCCATGCGCCGCTACGGCTCGGACAAGCCGGATCTGCGCGTGGCGCTGGAGCTGGTCGATGTCGCCGACCTGGTGAAGGACTGCGACTTCAAGGTGTTCTCGGGGCCAGCCGAAGATCCTGGCGGCCGGGTCGCCGCCTTGCGCGTGCCCGGCGGCGGCGCACTGACGCGCAAGGAAATCGACGACTACACCGCGTTGGTCGCCCGCTACGGCGCCAGGGGGCTCGCCTACGTCAAGGTCAACCAGCGCGCACGCGGCCGCGACGGCCTGCAGTCGCCGATCGTCAAGTTCCTGAGCGATGCGGCGCTGGCCGGCATTCTCGAGCGCACCGGTGGCGCTGACAACGATCTGATTTTCTTCGGCGCCGACAGTGCCAAGGTGGTCAGCGACGCGCTGGGCGCGCTGCGGCTGAAAGTCGCGCACGACCTGAAACTTGCGAGCGAGGGTTTCCGGCCGCTGTGGGTGGTCGATTTCCCGATGTTCGAATGGGACGGCGAGGCCAGGCGCTGGGCGGCGATGCATCACCCGTTTACCTCGCCGCAGACCGACGATGCGGCGCTGCTGCAGGGCGATCCGGGCGCTGCGCTGGCCCGCGCCTATGACATGGTGCTCAACGGCTCGGAGGTCGGCGGCGGCTCGGTGCGAATTTTCCGCGAGGAGATGCAGTCGGTGGTGTTCGGCCTGCTCGGCATCGGGCCCGAGGAGGCGCGCGCGAAATTCGGCTTCCTGCTCGATGCGCTGCGTTTCGGGGCTCCGCCGCACGGCGGCATTGCCTTCGGCCTGGACCGGCTGGCGATGCTGATGGCCGGCGCCGACAGTATTCGCGATGTGATCGCGTTTCCGAAGACGCAGACCGCGGCCGATCTGATGACCGATGCACCGACCGAGGTCAGCGAGGCACAGCTGCGCGAACTGCACATCCGTTTGCGCACGCCGCCGCCGGCATGAGCGATGCCTGCCGCGGCGGTCCTCTATGTGCACGGGTTGTGGATGACGGGTATCGAATCGATATGGCTGCGCCGCCGCCTCGAGCGCCAGCGCGGTTTTCGATTCCAGGTGTTTGCCTATGCATCAATACGGGCACCGCCGGGGCATATCGTCACGGCGCTGCGCGATGCGATTGCCGCGATCGACGCGCCGCAGGTGCATCTGCTGGGCCATAGCCTCGGCGGGCTGCTGATCCAGCGCTGCCTCGAGCGCTACCCGATGCGACAGCCGGGCCGCGTCGTGTTCCTCGGCACACCGGTGGCCGGTTCGCGCGCGGCACGGCGCATGGCCCGATCCGGGTGGGGACGGCGGCTGCTGGGCGCGACCGGTGCCGAGGAACTGCTGACCGAGCGGCCGCGGCGCTGGGACATCGGGCGCAAACTTGGCATTATCGCCGGCACCATGTCGTTCGGTTTCGGGCGATTGCTGCTAGAGTTTGACGAAGACAACGACGGCACGATCGCCGTGTCCGAGACGCGAATGGCCGGTGCCGAGGGGTTCCTGACCGTGCCGGCGACGCATTCGGGCCTGCTGTGGTCGGCACGGGTGGCGCGCGAAGCGGGGAGTTTCCTGGAATATGGAAGTTTCGGAAGGTAATTCGCGGGGCCGCGCTGTTGCGCGGTGGTTGCGGGCGCACGTGCTTGCGCTCGGGATCGTGGCGGGCCTGCTGCTGCTGTATACGCTGGCCGGCTTCCTGCTGGCGCCGCGGATCGCCCGCAACCAGGCGATCGATTACGTGCAGCATGATCTTGGGCGCAAGCTTGCCATCGGCTCAGTGACTTTCAATCCGTTCTCGCTGGCCGCCGAGATCCGCGAGCTGACGCTGACTGAAGCCGATGGCTCGCCGATCGCGAGCTTCGCACTGCTGCGCGTCAAGTTCAGCGCGACCGCCTCGCTGCTGCACCGGGCGTGGACCTTCGCCGAAGTGCGGCTGGAGCAGCCGCTCGTCACGACACTGGTCAATCGGGACGGCTCGCTGAATCTCGCCAAGCTGACGCCGCCCGCCACGCCCAAAGCGGCCGCGCCCGAGTCTACGTCAATGCCGGCGCTGCGCATCGGCGCCTTCACCGTCAGCCGCGGTCAGGTGCATTTCGAGGATCGCAGTCGCGGCCAGCCCTTTACCGCGACCTTGAGTCCGATCGAGTTCGCGCTGACCGATTTTCGCACGCAGCCGCAGTTCGAGAACCGCTATCGCTTCAGCGCCGCCACCGGCGCCGGTGAGCTGCTCGCCTGGTCCGGGCAGTTCGCGGTACAGCCGCTGAGTTCGACCGGGGAATTTGCGATTACCGCTCTTAAGGCCTCGACCATCGGCTCGTACCTCGAGGATTCGCTGCCGTTTGCAATGAGCAGCGGCAGCATCGATCTGCACGGCAGCTATCGCTTTGTCGCCGCTGGCGAATCCGGGCTGGCGCTGACATTACCAAGCCTCAAGGCGCACGCGCTTGCGATCGCACCGAAGGGCACGCCGGCGGCTGCTGCGAGCGCGCCTGCGAGCGCAGACAAGCAGACGGCTGCCGCCCCGTGGATCCAACTTCCGGAGGTCGATGTCGCCGATACCGCGATCGCGCTGTCGGAGCGGCGTGTCGGTGTCGGCCAGGTGACGCTGCATAATCCGGCACTGCAGCTGTGGCGCGACGCGGATGGAAGTCTGAACCTGCAGCGCCTGCTGCTGCCGGCCGCGGCCGGCGCAGCCACGGCGAACGCAGCATCGGCACCGAGCGTGTCGGCACCGGCGCCGTCCTGGAAGATCACGCTGGCGAAGCTGACGATCGATGGCGCGAGCATCGCCGCGGAAGATCGCAGTGTGAAGCCCGTGATGCAGCTGAAGATTGCGCCGCTGAGCCTGAGCGTGCAGAACTATTCGAGCGATGGTGCGCGGCCGCTGGCGCTCGATCTGGAAACGGGACTGGGCGCGGCCGGGCATCTGCACGCTGGCGGCACGCTGACGCTGTCGCCGCTGAGCGCGGCGGTGACCGCGGATCTGAAGGAATTCGATCTGCCGCCGCTGCAGCCCTATGTCTCGCAGCAGAGCGACCTGACGATCTATCGCGGTCGCCTGGCGGCGCAGCTGCAGCTGGCATACGCCGCGGCTCCGCAAAAAGGCCAGCCTCAGCTCAAGCTCGGCGGCGCGTTGCAGGTCACGGACCTGGCGACGCGCGATAACCCCACCGGTACTGACTTCATTAGCTGGAAGGCGCTGCAGGTCGCCGGCCTGCGCTATCAGCTCGGCCCCGATGCGCTGGAGATCGATCAGGTGCGCGCGCTCGGTGCCTATGGTCGCGTGATCATCGGTGCCAATGGCAGCTTCAACGTGTCTGAAGTCCTGCGGCCGGCGGGAGCAGCGCCGGCGGGGGCAGCA
>DATNNU010000107.1:0-2544 GCA_035601675.1 Steroidobacteraceae bacterium
CTGCGCTGTTGAGCTCGATCGTGTTCTCGCTGGCCGGCTTCATCAACGCGATCTTCGCGCGCAACTTCGACCAGGTGAACTGGATTCCGACCTTCATCCTGACACCGCTGAACTATTTCGGCGGCGTGTTCTATTCGGTATCGATGCTGCCGCTCTGGGCGCAGAAGGTGTCGCTCGCCAATCCGATCCTGCACATGGTCAACGCCTTCCGCTATGGCTTCCTCGGTACCTCGGACGTGCACGTCCAGTTCGCCTTCGTTTTGATGCTGGCACTGTCGGGGGTGCTGTTCGCCGTGGCCGTGACGCTGCTCGATCGCGGCGTCGGGACCCGGGACTGACCCCAGAACTGAGCCCCAGATAGGGGCATTGAGTCACCATAATCAATGACTTGTCATCGTATCTTCACGTGACAGTCATCTGTTTGAAGGGCGGCATGCTCTAGGGTAGCGGCTATGAACCGTGCCCAGCTCATCATGGCCCGTTTCGATCTGGCCGAGTACTGGCTGTGCCGGCGGCTGAACCGCGGCGCCGGTTCACCGTCGGTACGCGCGCTGCTGAGGATTGCCAGCCGGCTCGGCGATGGCATCGCCTGGTACGCGCTGGTCGCGGCGCTGCCGCTGCTCTACGGCCGAGCGGCCGTGCGGCCGGCCATCGGCATGGCGCTCACGGGCATCGTTGCACTGCTGATCTACCGCTGGCTCAAGCACGCGACGGTGCGCGAGCGGCCGTTCATCCGCCATCCGGGCATTACGCTGGCGATGCCGCCGCTGGATCGCTATAGCTTTCCCTCCGGCCACACGCTGCACGCCGTGGCCTTCACCTGGCAGGCGGTGGCGAAGTTTCCGCAGCTCGCGTGGGTGCTGGTGCCGCTCGCGACCCTGATCGCCGCCTCGCGCGTGGTGCTGGGGCTGCACTATCCCAGCGACGTGCTGGCCGGGGGCGCGATCGGCGCGCTGCTCGCCATGCTGGCGCTGAATTTCTTTTAGCACCGAGCCGCTGCCGTTACACCAGCGCATGCGGGTACTGTTCATCTCCGACGTCTACTTCCCGCGCGTCAACGGCGTTTCCACCTCGATCCGCACTTTTCGCGCCGACCTGCACGACGCCGGCGTCGACACCGTGCTGGTGGCGCCGGACTATGGCGCAAGCGCCGGCGGCACTGGCGCAAGGCCGGCGGCGGGGCAGGATGAGCCAGGCGTGCTTCGGGTCACCGCAGGCAAAGTGCCGCGCGATCCGGAGGACCGGCGCATGAAATTCCTCGCTCTGCGCCACCGTCTCGATCAACTCGAGGGCCAGCCCTTCGATCTGGTGCACATTCACACGCCGTTTCTCGCGCACTACGCCGGGGTGCGCTTCGCCGCTCGCAAGGGCATCCCGGTGATCGCGACCTATCACACCTTCTTTGAGGAGTATCTGCACCATTACGTGCCGATGCTGCCGCGAGCGCTGGGCCGCGCACTGGCGCGACGCTTCACGCGATCGCAGTGCGCGCAGCTGGCCGCGATCGTAGCGCCCTCCGAGCCGATGCGCGCGCTGCTGCTGGCATACGGTGTCAGCACGCGCATCCAGGTGATCCCGACCGGACTGCCGGCGGAGCGCTATGTGCCGGGAGATGGCGCGCGTTTTCGCGCCAAATTCGGCATCGCCGCGGAGCGGCCGCTGCTGCTGTACGTCGGACGCGTCGCGCACGAGAAGAACATCGAATTTCTGCTGCATGCCTTCGTCGCTCTGCGCCGCACGCGCCCCGGCACGTTGCTCGCCATCGCCGGCGAGGGTCCGGCGCGCGATCATCTGCAGTCGCTTGCCACGCAGCTGGGCATTGCCCCGGATGTGCAGTTCATCGGCTATCTCGACCGTGAGCGCGGACTCGCCGACTGCTACGCGGCGGCCGACGTGTTCGTGTTCGCCTCGCGCACCGAAACCCAGGGACTGGTGCTGCTCGAGGCCCTGGCTCAAGGCCGCCCGGTGGTGTCGACCGCGCACCTGGGCACGGCCTCGATCCTGCAAGCCGGCTGCGGCGCGCGTGTGGCGCCCGAGAAGCCGGACGCGTTCGCCCAGGCGATCGCCGATATCCTGGATCATCCGGCACGCGCGGCGCGCCTGTCGGCGCAGGCGCGCAGCTACGCACAGCGCTGGGCCTCGAGCCATATGGCCTGGCGCCTGGGCGAGCTGTATCGCGAGCTCGTCTACCAGCACGAGCCGGCCGGCGTCGTCGCTGCCTGATCGTCATTTCGTCGCCGCGCACCGACAGCGCTGAAGAGCCGGCGGGCGGGCGCTTGCGCTAAGATCGCGCCATGACGGCAAGACGTGCGCTGGTGGTCGACGATTCGAGATCCGCGCGAGCATTCCTGACGCGGATCCTCGAGCGCTACGAGCTCGCCGTCGACGGCGTGGAAACGGCCGAACAGGCGATCCAATATCTGACGATCCAGCGGCCGGACGTCATTTTCATGGATCACCTGATGCCTGGCATGGATGGCTTCCAGGCTGTGCAGTCGATCAAGAACAACCCGCGCACGGCGACCATCCCGATCATGATGTACA
>DATNNU010000108.1:0-5471 GCA_035601675.1 Steroidobacteraceae bacterium
ATAGTCGCCGTCGCGCGTCAATACCGCGTGCATGCCCGGCTCACGATCGATGCGCGCCGCCAGGGCGCGCGCAATCGCCAGCGTCACGACCTTTTCATGGGTGCCGGACAGGCCGGTAGCGCCCGGATCGTCGCCGCCATCGCCGGCGTCGACGGCGATGATGATGTTGTGCTCGCCCTGGGGTGCATGCGCCGTGCGCACGCTGCGGGCCGGTTGCGGCGCGGCTGCCGGTGCCGCGGCTGGCGCCATCGTTGCCGCGGTCCTCGTGGCTACCGCGGTGACTGTCGTGGCCGCCGCTTCCGACGACGCCTGCACGCCGCCGCCTGCACCCGCTGCGAGTGCGATGCGCAACTGGTAGCCGTTGGCGCGCGTGATCGGCTGCCACTGCGGCCGCAGCGGCGCCCGCAGTTCCACCACCAGTCTGAGCGTGCGGGCCTGGCGCTCGCCCGATCGCAGCGCCGTCACGACGCAGTCCTCAGGCGGCTGCGGCAGCGTGGCGCGGCGACGGGTACCGGGCAGGTCGATGACCAGCCGCTCGGGATTCTGCAGGCGAAACACATGCGGCGCGACCGGCGCGGACAGCGACAGCGTCAGCACCGCACCCTGGCGGTCGGCCTGCAGAGCGACCCGATGCAGCTCCGCGCTCACGGCCCGGCCCGGCACGCCGAGCGCCACGGCGGCCATGGCCGCTATCAGCGCCCCGATGGCGCCGCGCCCGAGATGGAGACCGTAATCCTGGTTCAAGCTGTCGTGCCCCGCGCATTAGCGCCCGGGGACTGTATGCTGACTGCCGGTACATTTCAATATTAATTAGCGAGATACGTGCTTAAGCTCAACTCAGATCTGGTTGGGTAGCGCACCGCTGGTCAGCGCGAGCCAGCGCGCCCCGGCGCTCGAGCGCGCTTCGATGCACGCGTTCCGGCCCGTCGCTCCAGGGTCGGTGAGCGTCTCGAGCCGCACTTCGAGGTCAGGAGGCGGCAGGGCGTCACCGGCGCGCTCCGGCCATTCGACCAGCAGCAGCGTGCGCCCGTTGAGGTAATCGCGCAGGCCCAGTTGCCGCAGTTCATCCGCGCCGTGCAGCCGGTACAGGTCGATGTGTACCGCCTCGCCGGCGCGCACCGTGTAGGTCTCGATCAGCGCGTAGCTGGGGCTGCGCACGCTCTCCTCGACACCGAGGGCCTGCAACAGGGCCGCGGCCAGCGTCGTCTTACCGGCACCGAGTTCGCCCGACAGAAAAACCAGCCTCGGTTCGCGCTCGTCCCACGGACAGTGGCGCGCCAGCGCCACCCCCAGACTTTCGGTTTCGCGCGCGCTCGGCAACCGCCAGGTCGCCTTCATCGACGCAGATTCACCCAGCGATTCAACGCGTCGGCGAGCTCCAGGGCCAGAATGCCGCGTTCGCGTTCGCGCGCCAGATCGTCACCCGCCAGCGCGTGCGCCATCACGCCGGCGCGCGCTGCGAGCCACGGGTCGCGGCATTGACCCAGAATGCCGGCAATCGCGCCGGTCAGGACGTCGCCCATCCCGGCCGCCGCCATGCCCGGATTGCCGCGCTCACAGATCGCGGGCATCGGGCTCGGTCCACTCGCAGCAGTCATGCCGATCAGCGTGCCCGCGCCCTTGAGCACAATCACCGCGCCGGGGTGACGCAGCGAGAGTGCGCCCAGCGCCGACATGCGATCCGCCTGTACCGCCGCGGTGCTGATCTCGAGCAGCCGGGCAGCCTCCCCGGGATGCGGCGTCAGCACCGACCCCGGTGGGGCGATCTGGCGGCGCTCGGCCAGAAGATTCAGGGCATCGGCATCGATCACCAATCGCTTGCCGCAAGCCAGCGTGCGCTCGAGCAGCGCCTGCGCCCAGTCCGAGCGGCCCAGCCCGGGCCCGATCGCCACGACGTCGGCCGAGCCGAGCAGCCCCGGCAGCTCATCGGGCCGGTCCACGGCGTGCACGATCAGTTCCGGGCGCCCGACCACAACTGCGGCCGGGTTCTCCCGCGCGCAGGCCACCGTCACCAGTCCGGCGCCGACGCGCAGACAGGCCTCCCCCGCCAGTCTCACCGCACCGGCCATGCCGACACCGCCGCCCACGATCAGCACGCGGCCGAAGTCGCCTTTGTTCGCCTGCCGCCGTCGCGACGGCAGCGCCCGGGCAATCTCGCCCTCCCCCAGCCGTTCCAGCAACGCGGTGAATCGCGGCTCCGCCGGCGGTGTCACCTCCAGATCGTCGAACAGCAACCGGCCCGCATGCTCCGGTCCGTCGCCCAGAAACAGGCCGGTTTTGAGCGCCACGAAGGTGATCGTGCAGTCGGCGCGCACCGCCGCGGCCATCAGCGCGCCGCTGTCGGCATTCAGGCCGGAGGGCAGGTCGAGCGAGAACACCGGTCGAGCGCAGGCGTTGATGGCCTGAATCGCTTCGGCTATCGGCGCCCGAACCGTGCTCGTCAGTCCGGTACCGAGCAGCGCATCGACGATCACGTCGGCCCGCGCCAGCAACAAAGGGGACCAGGCGACAACCTGCCCGCCACTGGAACGAAAATCCTGGCAGGCGGTACGCGCATCGCCGCTGAGCTGATCGGGCGGCGTGACCGCCAGCACCGTGGCCGACAGTCCGGCGGCCTGGGCAAAACGGGCCACCACGTAGCCATCGCCGCCGTTGTTACCGCCGCCGGCGACCACTGCGATCTCAAGCGCCTTGGGCCAGCGACTGCGCAGCGCCCGCAGCGCCGCTTCGCCCGCGCGTTTCATCAGGGTGTAGCCGCTGGTACCCTGCGCGATCGCGTGAGCATCGAGCGCACGCACTTGCGCCGCGGAATACAACAGACTGGCAGCAGACATTGTCCGATTATACTGGGCCCATTAACCCCGCCATGCACCAGCCTTCTGCAGCCGCGTCCGCGGCAGAACCCACGGCGCACGCATTGCGCGCGGCGATCGCGCGTTCCGCGCAGCAGCTCGGGCTCGATGCCATCGGTGTCAGCGAGGTCACGCTGAGCGAAGACGAGCGCCACCTGCAACGCTGGCTCGAGCGTGGCTGGCACGGCGAGATGCACTACATGGCGCGGCACGGCCGCAAGCGCAGCCGTCCAGCCGAGCTCGTGCCCGGCACCCTGCGCGTGATCTCCGCGCGCATGAATTACCGTGCGCGCGAGGCCCGCGACGCCGAGGCGGTATTGCGCCAGCCCAACAGTGGCTATGTCTCGCGCTACGCGCTCGGCCGTGACTATCACAAGGTGATGCGTAGGATACTGCGGCAGCTGGCCGAGGCGGTGGCCGCGATCGCCGGCCCGCATGGCTATCGGGTGTTCGTGGACAGCGCACCGGTACTGGAGAAGGCGCTGGCGCGCAACGCCGGACTCGGCTGGATCGGTAAGCACACCAATCTTATCGCCCGCGACGCCGGCTCGTGGTTCTTCCTCGGTGAGGTATTTACCGACCTGCCGCTGCAACCGGACACGCCGGCCGATGCCCATTGCGGCAGCTGCTCGGCCTGCATTCCCGCCTGCCCGACCGGCGCGATCGTAGCGCCGTATCAGCTCGATGCGCGCCGCTGCATTTCATATCTGACAATCGAACTCGAGGGCTCGATCCCGCCGCCGTTGCGCGCCGCCATGGGCAATCGCATCTACGGCTGTGACGACTGCCAGCTGGTGTGTCCCTGGAATAAATTCGCGCGCGACGCCTCGCACCCGGATTTCCGCGTGCGTCACGCTCTGGATTCGCCGCAATTGACCATGCTGTTCGGCTGGAGCGCCGAGCAGTTCGAGCAGCGCATGCGCGGCTCGGCCATCTATCGGATCGGCTATGAGCGCTGGTTGCGCAACATCGCCGTCGCGTTGGGCAACGCCGCCAGCGCCCCCGCCGTGCTCGTCGCGCTGCAAGCGCGCCGCGAACACCCGTCCGCGCTGGTGCGTGAACACGTGGATTGGGCACTGCTACAACACCGCAACCGCGCCACCGCAGCCGCATCGTGACCGGCGCGCTAGGGTCGATGGGTTCGCAGATTGTCGATCAGGCGCGCCCGCCCCAGCCGCACCGCCGTGAGCACCACCAGAGCAGTCGATGCGGCACTGGGCTCGCTCAGGTCGGCGGCGTTCCTGATCGAAAAATAATCCACGCTCATGCCGGCGCGCTCCAGCATCAGGCTGCCTTCGCGCTCCAGCGTCGCATGATCGGTCCTGCCGTCGTAGATCGCGCGCACCGCCTGGCTTAACGACTGATAGATCACCGCCGCACGCGCACGCTCGTCGGCGCTCAGGTAGCGGTTGCGCGAGCTGAGCGCGAGTCCGTCGGTTGCGCGTACGGTGGGCGCACCGACCACTTCCACCGGCAACGCCAGGTCCAGCGTCATATGACGCACCACCAGCAGCTGCTGATAGTCTTTCTCGCCGAACACGGCGACATCCGGCGCGACGATGCCAAACAGCTTCGCCACCACGGTCGCGACGCCGTCGAAATGACCCGGCCGGAAGCGGCCGCACAGGATATCGGACAGGCCGCGCACCATGATCAGCGTTCGTTGATCGCCCCCACTCGGATACATGTCCGCTACGCTCGGGGCGAACAGCAGATCGCAGCGCGCTTCCTGCAGCAACTTCTGATCCTCTTCCAGCGTGCGCGGATAGGCCGTGTAGTCCTCGCTCGGTCCGAACTGCAACGGATTCACGAAGATGCTCGCGACCACGCGATCGCCGCGATAACGGGCCGCCGCGAGCAGGCTCATGTGGCCGGCGTGAAGATTTCCCATGGTCGGCACGAAGGCCAGGCGCAGCCCGGCGGCGCGCCATTGCTGCACGCGCGCTCGCACGGCATCGACCGTGGTCAGCGTTTCCATCGTGCCGGCCGGATCAAAAGCAGTGTTCCGGCGCCGGATACTCGCCGGATTTGACCGCCTGCACGTAGCGCGCGACCGCGGCCTGTGGCGAATCGCTGCCGGACATGAAGTTGCGCACGAAGCGCGGCTTGCGGCCCGGCGTGATGTCGAGGATGTCGTACAGCACAAGTATCTGGCCGTCGGTGTCCGGACCGGCGCCGATGCCGATCACCGGCACCGCGAGCGCCTGTGAGATATTTCGGCCGAGCGCTGCCGGAATGCACTCCAGCAGCACCAGATCCGCGCCCGCCGCTTCCAGCGCCACCGCGTCCTCGAGCATACGGCGCGCCGCTTCATCATCGCGGCCCTGCACGCGAAAACCGCCGGTCTTGTGAACCGATTGCGGCTTGAGGCCCAGATGCGCGCACACCGCGATGTCGTGACTGGCCAGGAACTCGACAATCTCGGTCTGCCCTTTGCCGCTCTCGAGCTTGATCATGCGCGCTCCGCCCTCCTGCATCAGTCGCACCGCATTCGCCAGCGCCAGCTCGCGCGACGGGTAGCTCATGAATGGCAGATCGGCAATCAGGAAAGGCCGATACAGGCCACGCGCAACCGCCGCGCTGTGATACGCCATGTGATCCATGGTGACCGGCACGGTG
>DATNNU010000109.1:0-2072 GCA_035601675.1 Steroidobacteraceae bacterium
CGAGACGCTGTATCTGCTGGGCGAGCAGGAGCGGATCGTGGGCATCTCCGGCTTTACGGTGCGTCCGCCACGCGCGCGGCGCGAGAAGCCAAGAGTCGCGGCCTTCACCAGCGCCAGGATTGAGCGCATCGTCGCGCTCAAGCCCGATCTGGTACTTGGCTTCTGCGATCTGCAGGCCGACATCGCGGCCGAACTGATACGCGCCGGGATCGAGGTGCACGTGTTCAATCAGCGCAGCGTTGAGGAAATCCTGGCGTTCATCCGGCTGCTGGGTGCCATGGTGGGCGCGCAATCGCGTGCCGCGGCGCTGGTAGCGTCGCTGCGGCAGGGACTCGATGAGGCTCGCGAGTCGGCAGCCCGGCTGCTGCGCCGGCCACGGGTCTATTTCGAAGAGTGGGACCAGCCGCTGATCTGCGGAATCCGCTGGGTCGCGGAACTCATTGAGATTGCCGGTGGCCAGGACTGCTTTCCCGAACTGTCGATGCAGCCGCATGCCAGGGGCAGGATCATCACCGACCCGGCGGAGGTCGTGCGCCGGGCACCGGACCTCATGATCGCCTCGTGGTGCGGCAAGAAATTCAATCCGGCCAGAGTCCTGGAACGGCCGGGCTGGGACGCGTTGCCCGCGGTTCGCAACGGGCGCCTTGCCGAAATCAAATCCTGCGACATCCTGCAACCCGGTCCCGCGGCGCTGACCGATGGGCTGTCCCAGTTGCAGCGGATCATCGCCGCCTGTGCACAGCAGAGCGAATGAGCGCGCGCACGCTGATGATCCAGGGCACGACCTCGGACGCGGGCAAGAGCACGCTGGTCGCGGGACTGTGCCGCGTGCTGCGCCGGCAGGGCGTGCGCGTCGCCCCCTTCAAGCCGCAGAACATGTCGCTCAATAGTGCGGTGAGTGTCGATGGCGGTGAGATCGGCCGCGCCCAGGCGCTGCAGGCGCAGGCGGCGGGCATCGAGCCCACGATCGACCTGAATCCGGTGCTGCTCAAGCCCGAAAGCGATACTCATGCGCAGGTGATCGTCCACGGGCTCGCGGTCGGTCGGATGGGTGCCGTCGACTACCATGACTACAAGCGCATCGCGCGCGAGGCGGTGCTGAGCTCGTACCGGCGACTGCAGGCCAGCTACGACACCGTAGTCGTCGAAGGTGCCGGCTCGCCCGCGGAGATTAACCTGCGCGAAGGCGATATCGCCAACATGGGATTTGCCGAGGCCGTCGACTGTCCGGTAGTGCTGATTGCGGATATCGACCGTGGCGGCGTGTTCGCCCATCTGGTGGGCACGCTGGCGCTGCTGAGCGCGAGCGAGCAGGCGCGCGTAACCGGATTCGTCATCAACCGCTTTCGCGGCGACATCGCGCTGCTGCAACCGGGGCTCAACTGGCTCGAGCGGCATACCGGCAAACCGGTGTTCGGCGTGCTGCCGTATCTGCACGGTCTGCACCTCGATGCCGAGGACGGCATCGCTCGCGAGCCGGCCGCAGCGCAGACGCCTCAGCCGCTGCAGGTGCTGGTACCGGTGCTGCCGCGGATCAGCAACCATACCGACTTCGATCCGCTGCGACAGCATCCACAGGTCAATCTGCGCTACGTCGACGCAACACAGCCGCCGCCGGCCACCGATCTGATCATTCTTCCGGGCTCAAAAAATGTCCGGGGCGATCTGCAATGCCTGCGCGCGCATGGCTGGACAGAGCACCTGCAGCGGCATCTGCGCTACGGCGGCAAACTACTGGGCATCTGCGGGGGTTTCCAGATGCTCGGCCGCTCTATCGCCGATCCGCAGGGCGTGGAAGGTCCGGTCGGCGAGAGCCCTGGCTTCGGCTGGTTTGATATGCACACGGTGCTCCAGGAGTGCAAACAATTGCGCAACGTCGGGGGCACCCTATGTCTGGAGCAGGCGCCCGTCGGCGGCTATGAAATCCATGCCGGCTACAGCGAGGGTGCGGCCCTGGATCATCCGGCCGTCATTCTCGAGCATGACCGGCGCGACGGCGCGATATCGGCCGACCGCCAGATCCTTGGCACCTATCTGCACGGCCTGTTCGAGCGGCCCTCTGCCTGCGCGAC
>DATNNU010000110.1:0-2078 GCA_035601675.1 Steroidobacteraceae bacterium
GGCCAGGGCGGCGGCGAGCCGCCATACCAGATCGCCTGCAGGCGAGCCGACAGCGTCTGCCTAGGCACTGAACTGCAACCGATGCAGCTCCGCGTAGACGCCGCCACGCTCGAGCAGTTCGGCGTGCGCGCCGCACTCCACCACCGTGCCCTCACTCATGACCAGAATGCGGTCGGCGCGCTCGATGGTCGACAGCCGATGCGCGATCACCAGCGTGGTACGATTTTTCAGCAGCTGATCGAGCGCGTCCTGAATGTGCCGCTCGGCGGCGGTATCAAGCGAGGAGGTCGCTTCATCGAGGATCAGGATCGGCGTATCGCGCAGCAACGCGCGTGCGATCGCGATGCGCTGGCGCTGCCCGCCCGACAGCAGCACCCCGCGATCACCGACCATGGTGTCGAGGCCTTGCGGCAATTGCTCGACGAATTCCATGACGTAGGCCGCGCTCGCCGCCGCCCGCAGCTGCGCCTCGCCGATGTCGCTCGCGCCGAACAGGATGTTGTTACGAATTGTCTCGTTGAACAGCACCACTTCCTGGCTCACGAGGCTGATCTGGCGCCGCAGGTCAGCCAGGCGGTAGTCGCGGATATCCACGCCGTCGATCAGTACCATGCCTGAGGTGGGATCGTAGAAGCGCGGCAGCAATGAGACCAGGGTCGATTTGCCGCTGCCGGAGCGGCCCACTATCGCCAGCGTCGAGCCGGCCGGCACCGTCAGATTGATGTCATGCAGCACTGCGCCCTTGTCGATCGCATATTCGAAATTAACGTCGCGAAAATCGACCGTCCCGCTGGCACGGGCCAGCGTACGAGTGCCGCCCTCGGGCTCGCGCGGTGCATCGAGCACCTCGAATACGCTGGCGCCGGCAGCGATGCCCTGCTGCAAGGGACCCGCGACATTGAGAATGCGCTTCAGCGGCTGCGACACCTGCATCAGTGCGATCACGAACACGCCGAAGGTGGCGAAGGTCAGCGCACCACTGGCGATCTCGCGATTCGCCACCAGTAGCACGCCCGCCAGACCCAGAGCCGCCATCTGCTGCACGATCGGATTGCTGCTGGCGCGCGCGGACAGCAGCCGCACGTTGGAGCGCCGATTCAGCTCATTGGCGTCTTCGAACAGGGCGCCGATGTGCTGCTGCGCATTGAATACCTTGACCACGCGGTGGGCATCGAACGCTTCCTTGCCCACGCGCGTGACATCTCCCATGGAGTTCTGTATGCGGGTGCTGTAGCGGCGAAAACGCACGTTGATATTGCGTATCAGCCAGCCGATTGCAGGAGCGACGATCATCGCAAACAGCGCCAGCCGCCAATCGGTCCAAAACAGATAGCCGAGGTTAAACAAGATCTGCAGCGAGTCGCGAATCAGCGAGGTCAGCGAGTCAGTGGCGGCGCCCGCCACCAGCTCGGTGTTGTAGGTGAGGCGGTTGAGCATTATGGCCGACGACTCGGTGTCGTAGCGTGCGGTCGGCAGCCGCAGATACTGCGCAAACAGATCGCCACGGATGGACTTGATGACCTGTCGTCCCACCCAGCCGGGAAAATAGTTCGCCAGGTAGTCGCCGCCACCGCGCATCAGGAAGATCACCAGCACACCCAGCGGCAACCAGCTCAGCAGCGCTGGGTTATGTTCCAGCTCCATGGTGTTCTTCAGATAGGTCTTGATGAACAGCAGCGTGACCAGGTCGGTGCCGGCATACAGCAGCATGCCGAGGACGCCGATCATATACATGCCGCGATAAGGCCATGCGTATCGCAGCAGCCGACCATAGACCTGGCGTGCCGATGGTGAGCCCGGCACACGTGCGGCACCCGCGGGCGCCGTGCGCTTCAAGGCGCCGCCGCTCCGCTCTCATTCACGGTGGCGACATTCATCTGCGTGAAGCCCAGACGACCCAGCACATCCATCGCCGTCACCACCGACTGGTGGCTGGCGCGGCCGTCGGCTCGAATGGTCACCGGCGCGGCGCGCGAGCCGCGGCCCACGCTCTTGAGAATCGCTGCGCGCAGGGTATCGGCGCTCGAATTGACCAACTCGCGGGCATTCACCAGATAGGAGCCGGTGGCGCTGACCGT
>DATNNU010000111.1:0-5992 GCA_035601675.1 Steroidobacteraceae bacterium
GTGAACCGCATGGGCGTGCTGGCGGCGGTCTCCGCCGCGATCGCCGGTACCCACACCAACGTCATCCATGTCACCATCGAACAGCGCGACGCCGAGACTTCGGTACTGGTGTTCGTGCTGGAAGTGGCCGATCGCAAGCACCTGGCGCGCGTCATGAAGGTGGTTCGGCGCATGCCCGATGTGCTGCGCACGGTGCGCACGCTCTCCACTCACGCGCATGGGCGCGACCATGCCGACAACGGCAAATACGAAGATAATTGACCGCGGGCCCGCTGGCCCCGCTAGATAACCGCTTCCACTCTATCAGGCGTTACCCACACCATGCAGCGACAGATCATCCATACCCCGCTGGCGCCCAAGGCGATCGGCACCTACTCCCAGGCGGTGCGCGCGGGCGACACGGTCTATATATCAGGCCAGATCCCACTCGATCCGGCCAGCGGCCAGCTGATAACCGGCGACATCGAGGCCGAGATTCGCCGTGTGTTCGACAACATCACCGCCATCGCCACGGCGGCCGGCGGTTCGCTCGCGCACGCGGTCAAGCTGACCGTGTTTCTGACCGATCTGGCGCACTTTCCGAAGGTCAACGAGATCATGGCGACTTATTTCAGCGAGCCCTATCCGGCGCGCGCCGCGGTCGGCGTCGCGTCGCTGCCGCGCGGTGCGCGGGTTGAAGTGGAGTGCATACTCAGCCTCGCTTGAAGCGCGCGGTAGCGCAGCCGGAAGCGGTGATCGGCGCGCTGGCGCCGAAACTGGCTCGGCTGGGCGTCGAGCAGCCGCAGGACATCCTGTTCGTGCTGCCGGCGCGCTACGAGGACCGCACCCGCGTCGTGCCGATCGGCTCGCTGCAGCCCGGCATGCGGGCCGTCGTCGAAGGTGAGGTGTTGCTGGCAGAGATCGTGTTCCGCCGACGACGTACGCTGCTGGTGCGGCTGGCCGATGGCGCCGGGTCGCTCACTTTGCGATTTTTTTATTTCTCAAATGCCCAGCGCGAAGGTCTGGCGCGCGGCACCCGGCTGCGCTGCCACGGGGAAGTCAGACGCGGGCCGCTCGGGCTCGAGATTGTGCATCCGGAATACCGCCGCATCGCCGGCCTGGGCGAACCGCTGCCGCAGACGCTGACGCCGATCTATCCGGCCACCGAAGGGTTGACGCAGGGTCGCTTGCGCGCGCTGGTGGATCGGGCGCTACGGACGCTCGACAGCGGCGGCGTCGCCGAGCTGCTGCCCGAGAGCCTGCTGCGGCGGGCCGGACTGCCGACGCTGCGCGCGGCGCTGGAGTTCATGCATCGCCCGCCGGTCGGAACGCGACTGGCAGACCTTGCCGTGGGCCGCCACCCGGCGCAACGCCGCCTGGCGTTCGAGGAACTGCTGGCCCATCAGCTGTCACTGATGGAGCTGCGCCGGCGTACGCGGCGCGATCTTGCGCTGCAACTCACCGACGGTGCCGGACTGGAGGCACGCCTGCTGGCTGCGCTGCCTTTCCGTCTGACCGGCGCGCAGCGGCGCGTGCTCGATGAGGTCGAGCGCGACCTCGCGGCGACCACCCCCATGGCGCGATTGGTGCAGGGCGACGTCGGCTGCGGCAAGACCGTGATCGCGGCGGCGGCCGCCGCGCGTGCCATCGGCAGCGGTGCGCAGGTCGCGTTCATGGCGCCGACTGAACTATTGGCCGAACAGCACGCTCGTTCGTTGATGGGCTGGTTCGATCCGCTGGGCGTGACGGTGAGCCTGCTCACCGGCGCGCAGCCAGCGCGCACACGACGTCGCGCGCTGCAGGCCGCCGCCTGCGGCAGCGCGCAGTTGTGTGTCGGCACGCACGCGTTGTTCCAGGAAGAGGTACGTTTCAGCAATCTCGGGCTCGCCATCATCGATGAGCAGCACCGCTTCGGCGTAAAGCAGCGGCTGCAGCTCGCATCCAAGGGCAGCGCTCCAACCGCGGGCGAGCGCGCGCCGCATCAGCTCATCATGAGCGCGACACCGATACCGCGAACACTGGCGATGACGCTCTATGCGGATCTCGACGTATCGATAGTTGATGAGTTGCCGCCGGGACGCACGCCGGTGCGCACGGTGGTGGTGCCCGAAGAAAAGCGTGCCGCGATCGTCGCGCGTATCGATGAGGCTTGCCGCACCGGTCGCCAGGCGTATTGGGTGTGTCCGCTGATCGAGGAATCCGAGGAACTCGCGGCCAGCGCCGCCGAGGAAACCGCCGCTGCATTGGCCGAGGCGTTGCCGGCGCATCGCATCGAGCTGCTGCATGGGCGCATGCCGTCGAAGCAGAAGGACCACATCATGCAACGTTTCGCCAGCGGCGACGTGCAGCTGCTGGTGGCCACCACGGTCATCGAGGTCGGCGTCGACGTCCCGAACGCGAGTCTGATGGTGATCGAGAATGCCGAACGCATGGGGCTGGCGCAGCTGCACCAACTGCGCGGCCGCGTCGGCCGCGGCGTGCACGAGAGCAGCTGCGTGCTGCTGTATCGCTCGCCGTTGTCGGCAATGGCGCGCGCACGGCTGGCGGCGATCCGCGACTCCAACGACGGCTTTCGCATCGCGCGCCGCGACCTGCAGCTGCGCGGTCCCGGCGAGCTGCTGGGTCGGCGACAGACCGGTCTGGCGCAGCTGCGCGTAGCCGATCTGTCGCGCGATGCCGATATGCTGGACCAAGTGCGAGCCACTGCGGCGCAGATGCTGCAGGCCATGCCTGAACGGGTAGCAGCGCTGCGAACACGCTGGATCGGTGAACGGGAGCAGTATGGCCGTGTCGGGTGACGGTCAGTTCGAGCTGGCGCTGGTGCCTGAGCCGGCCAGTTCGCCGGCGTCGCCACCTGCACCTGCGCCAGTGGTAGCGCCTGCGCCAGCGCCTTCCGCCGCACCGGCGGCGCGCGCCGCGACCCGCGTGATGCGCCCCGCAGTGCCCCCAGCGTCGCCAGTGCCACCAGTGCCGCCTGCGTCGGCACCCGAGTTGGCGGCGGAAGCCGCGACCGAACTCCTGAGCCCGGTCCGCTCGCTTGCTCCCGTCATCGAGCCGGCGCGGCGGTCACGGCCGATGCGGCGCCTGCGCGACTTCGCGCAGCTGCTGCGGCTGGATCGGCCGATCGGCACGTGGCTGCTGCTGTGGCCGATGCTGTGGGCGATATGGATCGCTGCCGACGGTCATCCGCAACGCCGGCTGCTCGCCATTCTGGTCGCTGGCGGGGTGCTGATGCGCAGCGCCGGCTGCATCATCAACGATCTGGCGGACAGGAATATCGATCCGCACGTCAAGCGAACGCGATGGCGACCGCTGGCGGCGCGCGCGATCACGCCGCCGGAGGCGTTGACAGTGTTCGGTGTGTTGGTGCTCGCGGCGCTGTTGCTGGTGCTGCAGCTTAACGCGCTCACCATACGGCTCGCGTTCGTCGGCGCGGCCCTGACGATCACCTATCCGCTGCTCAAACGCTTCTTCCCGCTGCCACAGCTCTATCTGGGGTTGTGCTTCGGCTGGGCGGTGCCGATGGCTTTCGCGGCGACACTGGGCACGGTACCGCGCATCGGCTGGCTGATGCTGGTGGCCGCGATCCTGTGGGCAGGCATCTACGACACGATGTACGCGATGGTCGATCGCGACGATGACCTGCGCATCGGCGTGCGCTCGAGCGCAATCCTGTTTGCCGACCTGGACCGATTCATGATCGGCGTGATGCAGATCATGATGCTGTTGGCGCTGGTGCTGATCGGCCGCACGCTGAAATTCGGCAATGCCTATTCCGCCGGCCTGATGGTCGGTGCCGGCTGCTTTCTGTGGCAGCAGTGGTTGATCCGCGATCGCGATCCTGATGCGTGTTTCAGGGCCTTCCAGAACAACAACTATTTCGGCTTCGCGGTGTTCGCCGGCGTGCTGCTCGAATACACCACGCACTGAGCGCAGGCGATGCTGCTTTTCGTATGAATAAGCCCATTCTATGCAGTGCGTTGATGCTGCTGGCCGCTCAGGTGGCGTGTCAGGCGCAGACCGGCAGCACAAGTGCCGGGCAGCAGACCTCGACTATTGCATCAACCCGCCCGGGCGCAGATGCCGCCACCGCCAGCGGCAGCTTCGGCATCAAGGTCAGCGGCAACAAGCTGGTCAGCACCGCCGACGGCAGCACGGTGCAGATCATCGGCGCCAACATCAGCGGCCTGGAGACGGGAACTGCCTCGCGCTGGCCGCAGTTCGCCGCGGCTGGTCCGGCTTTCTGGTCGAGAGTAAGGAACTGGAGCGGTCATCCGATCAATACGGTGCGCTTGCCGCTCAATGAGGCATCGTGGCTCAACTACAGCTGCTATGACCCGGGCGCGGGCGAATCGGCCGGGCTCTACACCGCGGCGAAGGGCGGCGGCTACACGCCGGATCCGAAAGGCGAGTATCAAACGATCGTGAAGCACGCGGTCGCGGACGCCACCGCGTCCGGGCTCTATGTGATCCTCGACCTGCACTGGGGATCGCCCAATAACAGCAGCGGTCAGTCGTTGTGCCCTATCGGCCAACCCGGTTACGCCGACAGCGATCACTCGCTCACGTTCTGGAAGCAGGTCGCGGACAGCTTCAAGAACAATCCAGCGGTCGTATTTGAACTGTTCAATGAGCCCTTCGGTTCGAACGTCTATGGAAACTGGGTCAGCGGCGGCGATCAGCCGGGCCCGGACGCGATCACGCTGCGCGACGGTGGCACTTACTCGCCGTTTGTTGAACAGAACAACCGCAAGGGCAACGCGATGCTCACCTACAACTTCAGCTGGCGGGTTGCGGGCACGCAAGCCATGCTCGACAGCATACGCGGCGAGGGCGCCAGCAACGTGATCTTGTCGGCGCCGATCGGCTGGGCGGGCGAGATCCAGACCTGGCTTGCGGCCAGACCGACCGACCCGCTCAACCAGCTAGGCGTCGCGTGGCACGTCTATGGATATAAGAAGGGTACCGGGCCGCCGCTGGCCGTGCTGGCCGCCGGCTATCCGATCGTCATTACCGAGACCTACGGGCTGGGCGCGATCGGCGGCTATGACTGGGCGGCGTCACAGAATATCGGCTATCTCTGGTGGGGCTGGAACGACTGGGGCGGTCAGCCGTTGAGCGTCGAATTGTCCAGACCGCCATGGTTCGAAAGCACAGCTCCTTGAGCCCGTCTCATCGATCGGCCAGCACCTGTGCGAGCAGCGCTTTAAGAAAGGGATAAAGGCCAGAAAATAAGCAAACGTCAACTTAGGACCTGTTCGTAAGTTGACAATGCGGATGGCGCCGCAGAAGATCGGTACGAGGATTTCAGCGCGAGCAAACACGATATGCCGGACGGCTCCAGCACCTTGCCTGACACGCGTTCCAACGGCAATGACAACGCCAACGCCATCAGTGTGAGCATTGAGCCGCGTCACGACTGGACATTGGAGCAGGCCGAAGCGCTGTTTGCGCTGCCGTTTACCGACCTGATCTACGGCGCGCAGCGCGTCCACCGCGCCTGGCATCAGCCGAATACGGTGCAAATGAGCACCCTGCTGTCGATCAAGACCGGCGGCTGTCCCGAGGACTGTGCTTACTGCCCGCAGAGTGCGCGCTATCACACCGGCGTCGACAGCGACGCGCTGATGCCGCTGCCGGAGGTTGTGGAACGGGCACGTGCAGCGCGCGCCGCCGGTGCCACGCGCTTCTGCATGGGTGCGGCCTACCGTTCGCCGAAGCGCAAAGACCTGGAAAAGATTGCACTGATGGTGCGCGAAGTGCGCGCGCTCGGCCTCGAGACCTGCGCGACGCTGGGCATGCTGAGCCGCGAACAGGCGCAGGAACTCAAGGACGCGGGCCTCGACTACTACAACCACAACCTCGATAGCTCCGAGCAGTTCTACGGCCAGATCATCTCGACGCGCAGCTATCAGGACCGTCTCGACACGCTCGCGGCGGTGCGCGACGCGGGCATGAATGTGTGCTGCGGCGGCATCGTCGGCATGGGCGAGACGGCGCGCGATCGCGCGCA
>DATNNU010000112.1:0-2837 GCA_035601675.1 Steroidobacteraceae bacterium
AGCAGGCGCGAGCCGAGTTCGCTTGTCAGCCAATCCCGGATCTGCTGGATGCGCGCATCGCCGCCTGTCATTGAAGCGCTTACTTCCCCTTGAGCGTGCCGCCGCTCAAGCAAGACCGCGGCCGTGGCATCAGTCATTATAATGAGTACCCAGATGATTGCTCCCCCGTACCTGCGCGCGCTTCTGGGTGCAGCGCTCTGCTGTGGCCCGCTGCTCGCCTCGAGAGCCGCGGACGCCCAGGCAAACCCCGCCGTTGCGCAGAGCGCGGCACCATGCGGGGTCTCCTGGGATAACGCCGCGCCGCCGCTGCTCGCGGCCGCGAGTCCCGCGGGTAATGGGCGCAGCGCACTCAAGAACACCGGTGCCGCCGCGCTCGGCACCGACATCACCAGCAGCTCGGACCAGCTCACCACTACGGCCGACGGCAAGACCGAGCTCACCGGCAATGTCGATGTGCACGTCGGCGAGCGCGAGATCCAGGCGGACCAACTGATCTACGATCGCAACAACAACAGCCTCAACGTCAGCGGCCGGGTGCGCTTTCACGATCCAACCGTGCTGGTGCAAGGTGACACCGGCCGCTACGGCGATGACGGCGCGCTGTTCAACCACGCGCAATTCCAGCTGTTGCAGCAGTCCGGCCACGGCAGCGCCGATCAGATATCGATGACGCCGAGCGACGTCATCACGCTGCGCAACGTCATCTACACCAGCTGCCCGCAGCAACGCGCCACCTGGCAGATCCGTGCGCGCGAACTGCGCTTGGACACTGCCGCCGGCGAGGGCGTCGGCCGCGGCGCGATCGTGGATGTGCGTGGCATCCCGATTGCGTACCTGCCCTGGATCTCGTTTCCGCTGAACGACGCGCGCAAGAGCGGGTTCCTGTTCCCTGAAGTCAGCACTTCGAGCCGCAGCGGGCTCATGCTCGCCACGCCGTGGTACTGGAACATTGCTCCAAATCAGGATGCCACCTTCGCGCCCACGTATTACTCCTACCGCGGCCTCGACATGGGTGTTCAGTACCGCTTCCTGAGCGCCTCGAACCGCGGCAGCATCGACGCCAGTTATCTTCCCAGCGATCGCCTGTACGGCAGGCAACTCAAGGACGAAGGGCGCAGCAATCCCGGCAGCGATCGCAGCTACCTGCGCTTGCTCGACCGGCTGCAGCTGCCGGGCAACACGCGCGTCGATACCAGCGTCGCGAGCGTCAGCGACAGCGCGTACTTTGAGGATTTCAGCCAGGGATCGCAGTCCACCAGTACGCCGTTCCTGGCGCGCAGCGTCGCCATCGTCCACCGCGACGACATCTGGAATCTGCGCGGTGAGATGCTCGACTTTCAGACCCTGGACAACACGCTGCCGGTTGAGGATCGGCCCTACATCCAGCTGCCGCGTCTGGCCGCCGCCGGCCATTGGTCGCCGCAACGCTGGCCACTGCTGATGAGCGGCCTTGAGGGCGAGCTGGTGAATTTCACGCGCTCGATCGGCAGTGCGTGCAGCTGCGGGCAGGCCACCTGTGCCGCATGCACGGCAGCGCCATGCGCGCTGCCGGAGACAATCGGCAACTCGGCGCCCTGGCCCTGCGTCAGCGGCTGGCGGTTCGATGCCCGGCCTCATGTCGGGCTCGACATGTCCGGACCCGGCTACTTCCTGCGGCCGGATGTCGCCTGGGACCTGACGCGATACGCACTGCGCGACGCCGGCGCCCCGGACGGCTCGCCGCAGCGCAGCCTGCCGATCGTGGACATCGATACCGGCCTGCAATTCGAGCGGCTCGCCGGCTCGGGCGGCCTGCGCAGCATGACGCTCGAACCGCGGCTGATGTACGTCTACATTCCTTATCGCAACCAGAACGCGCTGCCGATTTTCGACACCTCGACCCCGGACCTGAACTCGATCGAGCTGTTTCGTCCCAATCGATACATCGGCGTCGATCGGATCGGCGATGCCAATGAACTCACCATGGGCGTGACGACGCAGCTGTTCGAGAACTCGACCGGCGTGCGCTACCTGAGCGCCACGCTGGGCCAGAGTCTCTACCTGAAGCAGCCGCGGGTCACATTGCCCGACCAGACCGCGCAGCCTCCACGCACCACCTCGAGCCTGATCGCCGAGGTCAATCTGACCGCCTACCGCCACTGGAATCTGCAGGTCGACATCGGCTCCAATGCCGCCGTCTCGAGTATCGAGCAGGCCGAGGTGCTGGTGCAGTACCTCGCCAGCAGCAAACAGGTGATCAATGTCGGCTACCTGTTCCGCGACGGCGTGGTGCAGCAGGTCGATGCTTCAGGGGCCTGGCCGGTCAGCGCCCACTGGGATGTCTACGCGCGCACGGTGTACTCGCTGCTGGAGCGCGCGCCGATCCAGAATTTTGCCGGTTTTCAGTACCGCGGTACCTGCTGGAGCATTCGAGCCGTGGCGCAGAGTTCCGTGAGCACCCGTACCGGCGAGCGTGACACCGGCGTGTCGCTGCAGGTGGAACTCACGGGTCTGTCCAATGTCGGAAATGGCATCGGCACCGGAAGCGGCGTTAGTACTTTCCTTGAGCAGTCGATTCGAGGATACTCCGCCTCCGCCACCCGGCCCTAGAGTCCGCTTAAGCCTTTGAGGCCAAAGAGAATTTAATGCGTCGCAGCGTCTTCCTGTCCTCCGCCTGCCTGACCGTTCTCGGGCTGCTTGGGCTGCCTTTGGCCGCTGCGGCCAAGGAGCTGTCCACCAACGGCGTGCTGCTCGATCGGGTCGCGGCGGTGGTCAACGAAGGCGTGGTGCTGCAAAGCGAACTCGATCTGCAGATCCGCGAGATCGAGGCGCGACTGCGCACCCAGAATGTCGCGCTG
>DATNNU010000113.1:0-6476 GCA_035601675.1 Steroidobacteraceae bacterium
TGGCCCGCGGGCCCGACCTGATACCGGCGCGGCCAACACAGCTGCTGCTCGCCGTCGTGGTGCTCGGCATGATCGTGAGTCCGGTGATCATTCGCTACAACAAGCGCATCGCGCGCCTGGTGCTGCGCGAGCTGGGGCCGCCGACCACGGCTATCGAGCGCGAGCAGGCGGCCACCACCGAACTGGCCCGGCGCGAGCATGTGATCGTGTGCGGATTCGGCCGCGTCGGCGGCCATCTGGCGCACGTGCTCGACTCCCAGGGCTTCGAGTACCTGGCGATCGATCTCGACCCGGCCAATGTGCGCAGCGCGCGCCAGGCCGGCGTGCCGGTGGTCTGGGGCGATTGCGCCGATGAAGAGTTACTGCGCAATCTCGGCCTGGATCTGGCGACCGTCGTCATCATCACGTTTGCCGACCCGGCGGTCGCGCTGCACGCGATCCGTGCGGTGCGCCGGCTGCGCGCCGACGTGCCGGTGCTGGTGCGTACCCAGGATGACTCGCGGCTTGCCGAGCTGTCGGCAGCCGGCGCCACGGAGGTGGTTCCGGAGACCTTCGAAGCCAGCCTGACGCTGGTGTCGCAGGCGCTGATGCTGTTGCAGCTGCCGGCGCTGCAGGTCGGGCGCGTGGTCGATACGCTGCGCAGACAGCGCTACGCGACGCTGCGTACGCGTTCTGGAGCTGCGCGGCTCGACCAGGACGCCGAGGAGACGGCGGACCAGTTGCGCTCGGTGGTGCTGCCCCCCGGCGGTTGGGCGGTTGGGCGCCGGCTCGAGGAAATCCGGGCGCGCGGCGCCGAAGTCGCCTTTACCGCGATCCGCCGTCAGGGCATCACCGGGCGCGAACCGGCCGGGGATACCGAGCTGCGCGAGGGCGACGTGGTGGTGATCTACGGCATGCCCGAGGCGCTGGAACACGCTGAAGCCGTGCTGCTGGCGGGGTAGGGCCGCGGGTGGCGGGCTGCCACGCCCCACCGCCGCCGTCAGGTAGAATCCGCCCCCCGATGAATCACGAAGACATCCAGTTCCCGACGCGCCACCACCCGCTGCGGGAGGACATCCGTGCCCTCGCGCAGCTCATGGACGACGTGCTGCGCGAGCAGGGGGGCGCGGAGCTGTGGCAGCTGGTCGAGCAGGACCGACTGACCGCGATCCGCTGGCGCGAAGGCGTGTCAGGCGCGGCCGAGGCGCTCGCGGTGCGGGTGCGCGGCCGCCCGGCGCGCGTGGCGCGCGAGTTGGTGCGGGCGTTCTCGTCCTGGTTCCAGCTGGTGAACGTGGCCGAAAAGGTGCACCGCATCCGACGCCGGCGCGAGTACTTTCAGCGCGACAGTGAGCGGCCGCAACCCGGGGGTGTCGAGGATGCGCTGTCCGAACTCAAGGCCTCGGGCCTGAGTCTTGCGGAAGTGCTGGCGCTGATGGCGCAGCTGTCCATCGAGCCGGTGCTGCTCGCGCACCCGATGGAGTCGGCGCGGCGCACCAGCCTGCGCCGCCAGCAGCGCATGGCCGCGCTGCTGCTCGCTCGCGACAACGTCACCCTGGCGCCCAATGAGCAGCGCGCGCTGCTCGAGCGCATTCGGGCCGAGGTCAGCACCGATTGGCAGACCGAGGAGCATCCGCGCGAACGCCTGACCGTAGCCGATGAACGCGAGCACGCAATTTTTTATCTGATCGAAATCCTCTATACGATTATTCCGGCGTTCTACCAGGAAATCGCCGCGGCGCTGGGCAAGCTCTATGGCGCCCTGCCCGAGACCATCGAATTGCCGGTCATCGTGCGCTTCGGCACCTGGGTCGGAGGCGACACGGAGACCTCGGCCGACGTGCACGCCAAGAGCATCCGCGACACCCTGGCGCGCGCCCAGCAGGTCATCATCAACACCTACTACGACGAGTGCCTGAAGCTGTCGCAGACGCTGTCGCAGAGCGCGAGCCGCATCGGCATCTCCAGCGCGGTGATGCGCCGCGTCGAGGAGTACCGCACGCTGCTGCCCGGCGCTCAGTCGATCACGCCAGCGCGTCATGACCGCATGCCCTATCGGGTGCTGCTCGGGCAGATCGCAGAGCGCCTGCACGTCACTTACGATGGCCGCTCCAACGGCTATCAGCAGCCGGCGCAGTTTCGGGCCGATATTGCCCTGATCGCGCAAAGCCTGCTCGCCAACCGCGGCGCGAACGCCGGCTATTTCCAGGTGCGAAGGCTGCTGTATCGCATCGATACCTTCGGCTTTCACCTGGCGACGCTGGATGTGCGCGCGCACACGGCGGTGCATCACGCGGTGCTGGGGCAGGGAATGGACGACCCGGATTGGACCGGGCGCAGCGCAACCGAGCGGCACGCGCGCCTGATCGAGATCCTCGAGCGCGATACCGGTCCCACCGGCAGCTTCGATGCACTCGCCAAGCGCACGCTGGCGGTGTTCGACGCCATTACGCAATGCCGTCATCGCTACGGCGATGAAGCCGTCGGACTGTATATCGTCAGCGGTGTGGCGCAGGCGGACGACGTGCTGGCGCCGCTGGTGCTGGCGCGCTGGGCCGGCGCCTACGACAAGAGCAAGGGCGCGGTCGCGCTCGACGTGGCGCCGCAGTTCGATCGCGTCGAGACGCTGGAGCGTTGCGGTGCGGTCATCGGTGAGCTGCTTGAGGATGGCGTCTACAAACGTCATCTCGAGGCCCGCGGCCGGCTGCAGACGGTGCTGATCGGCTTTTCCGACAGTAACCAGGAGAGCGGCATGGTGGCCTCGCGCCTGGCCGCTTATCGCGCGCAGCGCCATCTGACCGACGCACTGCGGCAGGCGAACAAACAGCACGTACTGCTTTACAGCCGCGGCGGCAACATTGCGCGCGGCGGCGGCCGCATCGACGCGCTGCTGCGAGCGGCCCCCGCCGAGTCGATCAATGGCGTGCTGCACTTCACCGAGCAGGGCGAGAGCATCAGCCAGAACTATGGGCTGCGGCCGAATGCGATGCGCACGCTCGAGCGCGCCTTCAGCACGCTGGCGCTGGCGACATTGGCGGTCAAGCGCGGCATCGCGGTGCGCGAGAGCGCCACGCTGGCCGAATGCGTCGGCCTGGTGGCGGCGCGCAGCGCGCAGGTGTGGCGCGGCCTGATCCACCAGCAGCCGCAGTTCCTCGACTTTTTTCGTGCGGTGACGCCGATCGACGTCATCGAGCGCATGCAGATCGGTTCCTATCCGGTGCAGCGCAGCGAGCGCGGCGGCGTCGAAGCCATACGGCCGGCGCTGTGGGTGCTTGCCTGGTCGCAGTCACGACACATGCTGCCGGCCTGGTTTGGCGCCGGCGCGGGACTCGAATTCGCCAAGGGCGAGCGCGGCATCGGGTTGCTGCGGCGCTGCTATCGTGGCTGGCCGTTTTTCCACAGCCTGATCGACGATATCGAGGCCATGCTGGCGCGCGCCGATCTGGGCGTGGCGGGGTATTACGACCGGCTGGCGCCGCCGGAACTGCGCCCGTATGGCCTGCAGCTGCGCGAGGAGTACGAGCGTAGCTGCGCGCTGGTGCTGGAAGTCAAGGAGTGCATGACGCTGCTGGACACCGATCGTACGCTGCAGCGGGGAATCATGGTGCGTAACCCCTATATCGATCCGATGCACTTCATGCAGGTTGATCTGCTGGAACGCTGGCGCGCGAGCGGCCGGCAGAATCGCGAGCTGTTCGAGGCGCTGCAGGCGAGCGTGAGTGGCATCGCCCGCGGCCTGCAGACCACCGGTTGATATAACAAATCCACACCAAGATCATAACCGGCGTCCGGTTTATCCGGACGTGCGCCGCTATTACAGTGGGCTTTAGCCCAATCAGAGCAGGCGCGTGTACCGATACGACCAAATAGACCAGACCCTGGTCAACGAACGGGTGGCCCAGTTCCGCGATCAGACCCGCCGTTTTCTGGCCGGCGAGCTCAGCGAGGACGAGTTTCGTCCGCTACGGCTGCGTAACGGGCTGTATATCCAGCGCTTTGCGCCGATGCTGCGGGTGTCGATTCCGTACGGTCTGCTGTCCACGACGCAGCTGCGCATGCTGGCGCACATCGCCCGCACCTACGATCGCAACTACGGCCATTTCACCACTCGCCAGAACATCCAGTACAACTGGCCCGCGCTCGAGCGCGTGCCCGATATTCTCGCCGACTTGGCCAGTGTCGAGATGCACGCTATTCAGACCAGCGGCAACTGTATCCGCAATATCACCGCCGATCATCTGGCGGGCGTGGCGCCCGATGAGATCACCGATCCGCGGCCGTACTGCGAGATCATTCGGCAGTGGGCCGCGCTGCATCCGGAATTCAGCTATCTGCCGCGTAAATTCAAGATCGCCGTGACCGCATCGCCGGCGGATCGCGCGGCGGTCGAAATCCATGATGTCGGTGTGCGCATCAAGCGCGGACCGAACGCCGAGATTGGCTTCGAGATCCTGGCCGGCGGCGGCCTCGGGCGTACGCCGATCCTGGGCAAGCTCATCCGCAGCTTCCTGCCGCAGGCCGATCTGCTGGCTTATCTCGAGGCGATCCTGCGCGTCTACAACCGCTACGGCCGCCGCGACAACATTCATAAGGCACGCATCAAGATTTTGCTGCGCACGCTGGGCGCGCAGGAATTCACGCGCCAGGTGGAGCACGAGTTCGAGCTCGGTCGCGAATTCGCGCCGCGTCTCGAACAGCATGAAGTCGAACGCATGCGCGGCTTCTTCGCACCGCCGCCGTACCAGAGGCTGGAACACAGTACGCCCGAGATCGGCAGCGTCAGTTCCGGCTCGCCGGCGTATGACGCGTGGCTGCGCTACAACACGCGCCAGCACAAGATCCCGGGCTATCGTGTGGTGTTCGTGTCGCTGAAGAAGCACGGCGAGGCCCCCGGCGACATCAGCGCCGAGCAGATGGATGCGCTGGCGCAGCTGGCCGATCGCGTCAGTTTCGGCATGGTGCGCGCGACCCACGACCAGAATCTGGTGCTCGCCGACGTGCCGCAATCGGCGCTAGCCGAAGTCTGGCGCGAGCTCGACGCCCTGGGACTCGCCACTGCCAATATCGGCACGCTGACCGACATGATCTGCTGCCCCGGGCTGGATTTCTGCAGTCTCGCCAATGCCGGCTCGATCGACGTGGCCAAGCAGATACACGCGCGCTTCGACGATCTGGATTATCTCTACGACCTGGGCCCGATCGAGATCAAGATGTCGGGCTGTATGAACGCTTGCGGCCATCATCACATCGGCCACATCGGGATTCTCGGCGTCGATAAGCACGGCAAGGAGTGGTATCAGATCACCATCGGCGGTTCGTCGACCGGTCCGGCGGCGCTTGGCGAAGTCATCGGCCCATCGGTGCCGAAAGAGCAGGTATCCGACACCATTGCCCGGCTGCTCGAAGTCTATGTGCGCGAGCGGCATGGGGACGATGAACGCTTTGTCGATGCCGTGCGCCGCATCGGTATCGAACCATTTCAGGAGCGGGTGTATGAGACGAATCATTCGCCGGCGTGAGCTGGTCGCCGACGACGCGCGCTATGCCGGCGAAGAGGCCGGTCCGAACACGCGTCTGGTGCCGCCGGCGGCGCAGTTCATCGCGCTGCTGAGGGCGGGCCACGCTGTCGCTGGCGGCGCTGCCGTCCTGATCGGCCCGACGGATGAGGTTGAACCTCTGGCGCCGCACCTGCCGCTGCTGAAGCTGATCGTGGTTGATTTCCCCAGGATCGGCGAAGGCCGGGGATTCTCGCAGGCTCGAACGCTGCGTCAACGCTACCGTTATGACGGCGAACTGCGCGCGCGCGGCGTGCTCAAACGCGATCAGCTGTTTTTCCTCGCACGCTGCGGCTTCGACAGCTTCGATCTGGATCCGAGCGAGAACCTGGAAGCCGCGCTTGGCGCCTTTAACGACTTCAGCGTCGCCTACCAGGATGGCAGTGAGGCCGTAGTGCAGGTCCGGCGGCGCGCCAGCTCGGGCGGCCTCGCCTGATCGGCCGCGCCGCCGCCGCGGCGTCCCGCTGACATCGATTCCGTATTTGTCTGACGGCGCTTGTCGGCCGGACAGCAGGCGGTGCCCGTGGGGGTTTGCGCTATCATGGCCGAGGCACACATGAGCGTGCGCCAACCGTCGGGGTAATCGTGCAGCATCGGACAGGGCCGGCTAAGGACATTGGACGGGTCGGCGAGCCAGCGGCGCGCGTCGATCCGGCACTTCTGGGCGATCCCGCCGCGGTCAAGGCACTCGCGGAGGGCCGGCTCGGCGACCCGTTTGCGCTGCTCGGTCCGCGGCCTTGCGCGCACGGCACTGTGGTGCGCGCCTACCTGCCGCCGGCGCAAGGCGTCGAGGCGATCGATCGCAGCGGCGCGCGGCTAGCGACGCTGCAACCCTTGCAGACTCAGGGTCTGTTCGCCGCCGTGATCCCTCCGGCTACCGCCTATCGACTGCGCATCCACTGGCCGGGGGGCCAGGTGCAGGAAACCGAGGATCCGTATTCGTTC
>DATNNU010000114.1:0-3105 GCA_035601675.1 Steroidobacteraceae bacterium
TTGCCACCGCGGCCAGGTTTCGCGACGCCGCGGGCGGCGCGATCGATGACGGCCTCGCGCTCTACTTTCCGGCACCGCACTCCTATACCGGCGAGCATGTACTGGAGCTGCACGGTCACGGCAGCCCGGTGCTGGTCGAAGCGATGATCCGACGGCTGCTCGAGCTCGGTGGCCGCCGCGCGCAGCCCGGCGAGTTCACGCAGCGCGCGTATCTGAATGCCAAACTCGATCTGGCCCAGGCCGAGGCGGTCGCCGATCTGATCGATGCCGCCTCCGACGCCGCCGCGCGGGCGGCGCTGCGCTCGCTCGAGGGCGAATTCTCCAATCGCGTGCTGGCCTTGAGCCAAACCCTCGCCGAGCTGCGGGCCCATGTCGAGGCAGCGATTGATTTCGCGGACGAACAGATCGACGTGCTGTCCGACCAATCGCTGCAGGCACGGCTTACCGCGGCCAGCAGCGATCTGCAGGCGCTGCGCAGCGCCAGCCGCCAGGGGCGGCTGCTGAACGAAGGCATGACGATCGTGATCGCCGGCCGGCCGAACGCCGGCAAGTCCAGTCTGCTCAACCGGCTGGCCGGCCACGACGCGGCGATCGTGACCGCGACGCCGGGCACCACGCGCGATCTGCTGCGCGAGCGCATGGTGCTCGACGGCATGCCGCTGCAGGTGCTCGACACCGCCGGACTACGCAGCGCCGGCGATGCCATCGAAGCCGAGGGCATTCGCCGCGCGCGCGCCGCGATGGCGGGCGCCGACCGCATCCTGTTCGTGATCGATGCCGCCGCCGACCCGCAGGCGGCCGGCTATCTCGAACAGCGATCGCTGCTGCCGCCGCAGGTGCCGGTGACCGTGGTGTTCAATAAGATCGACCTGGCCGCGCCGACCGCCGACGCCGTCGAGAACATGCCGGCCGTCAGACTGTCGGCCCTCACCGGTGAGGGCTTCGACACGCTGACGACGCACCTGAAAGCCTGCATGGGATTCGAGCCGGGCAGTGCCGACGTGCTGTCCGCGCGCGCGCGTCACCTGGAAGCGCTGGCGCAGGTCGACGCCTATCTGACGCAGGCGGCGCGGCAGCTGGCAGCGCGCAACGCGCCGGAGCTGGTCGCCGAGGAGCTCAAACGCGCGCAGCAGGCGCTCGGCGAAATCGTCGGCGCCGAAAGCTCGGATGAGCTGCTGGGGCGGATTTTTGCCAGATTCTGCATCGGCAAATGAGCGCGGCGCAGCTGCCCTCGAGCAGCTCCGGCAACAGCGCGGCTTTACAGCAGGCACTCGACGCGTAGCATCGCTATGCGAATTCGATGGCCAGCGCGCGGCGCAACAGCCACCTGTCCACGTCGAGCGAGCACACCTTGCACGGGGAGCCTAGCGGTGAAACGGCGTCTCAAGTCCTGGCTGATGCGCACCCTGGCTTTGGGCGACACCTACCCAACGCCGTTGACCGACAAGTCGACCATTCAGTCGCTGATGGATCGGCTGGCGCCGCTCTCGTGCGCGCGGAAACTGATCCGCTTGGGTCCCGCCGGTGATGGCGGCTATCTGCTGCCGGATGATCTGGATGACATCGAGGCCTGCTTCTCACCGGGGGTAAGTCTTCTTTCCGGCTTCGAGAGCGAGTGCGCGCAGCGCGGAATGAAAGTGTTCCTGGCGGATCGATCGGTTGAGCGGCCGGCGGAGACGCACCCGCTGTTTCATTTCATCAGGAAGCACGTCGGGGTGACCACCAACGCGCAGTTCATGACCATGGATGATTGGGTGCGCTCCACGCTGCCTGGATCAGCGGCGGATCTGTTGCTGCAGATCGATATTGAAGGCTACGAATATGAGACCTTCCTCGGCATGTCAGACGCCCTGGCACGACGATTCAGGATCATCGCGGCCGAGTTTCACGATCTGGAGCAGCTCTGGAACCAGCCGTTCTTCCGCCTCGCCTCGCGGGCCTTCGACAAGATTCTTCAGACGCACGCCTGTGTCCATATCCACCCCAACAATTGCGCCGGTACGCTGGTGAAAGAGGGCCTGATGATTCCATCGGCAGCCGAGTTCACCTTCCTGAGAAACGACCGGATCATTGATCCGTCCTATGCCAGCGAGTTTCCGCATCCGTTGGACCGGGACAATTGCCAGGGTCGCCGCTTGCGGCTGGCGCAGTGCTGGCATCGCTGGAGTCAATCGGGCCGGCCCGTGGAGCTTCGCGATAACGCATTGGGTTTGAGTCTCTAATGAAACAAAAGCTACAACAAGGCGACTCTATATCGCCATTACTGAAACATTACTGCCCGCCACACCCCGATATTTGCGCCGCAGCTGACTCAATCGCACACTTCGCGCCCGATGCGCTACGCCCAGTCATTCGATGTCATCGTCGTCGGTGGCGGCCATGCCGGCACCGAGGCTGCGCTCGCGGCCGCGCGCATGGGTGCGATGACGCTGCTGCTGACGCACAGCATCGAGACGCTCGGAGCCATGAGCTGCAATCCGGCGATCGGCGGTATCGGCAAAGGCCACCTGGTGCGCGAGATCGATGCGCTTGGCGGTGCGATGGCGCGTGCGGCCGATGTCGCCGGGATCCAGTTTCGTACGCTCAATGCCAGCAAGGGTCCGGCGGTGCGCGCTACCCGCGCCCAGGCCGACCGCCAGCTTTACAAGCAGTCGATACGCCGGCAGCTCGAAAACCAGCCCCACCTGTCGCTGTTCCAGCAGGAAGTCGCCGACCTGCTGATCGAGGGCGGGCGAGTGCGCGGTGTCGTTACGGTGACCGGTATCGCGTTCCAGGCGGCGAGCGTGGTGCTCACGGTCGGCACCTTCCTGAGCGGCCGCATCCATGTCGGGCTCGACAACTACGCGGGTGGCCGCGCCGGCGATCCGCCATCGCTGCGACTGGCCCAGAAGCTGCGCGAGATCGCGCCGCGTTGCGGCCGACTGAAGACCGGGACGCCGCCGCGCATTGATGGCCGCAGCATCGACTACAGCGCCCTGGCGGTTCAGCACAGCGATCAGCCGCTGCCGGTGTTCTCGTTCCTCGGCCGCGCCAGCGAGCATCCACGTCAGCTGCCCTGCCATATCACGCATACCAACGAGCGCACGCACCAGATCATCCGCGCCG
>DATNNU010000115.1:0-3241 GCA_035601675.1 Steroidobacteraceae bacterium
TGGATGATGCGGCGCGCGCTCGCTCCGGTACGACGCCTGGAGCAGGAGATCGCGGCACTGGAAAGCGGCGGCGCATCGCAGCTCGGCGCGGGTTATCCGCGCGAACTCGCCGGCGTGACCGCAGGTCTGAACGCGCTGCTCGAATCCGAGCGCAATCGCATCGCGCGCTACCGCGATACGCTCGGCAATCTGGCGCACAGCCTGAAAACCCCGCTGGCCGTGATCCGCGCCAGCCTCGGCAGCGCCGAGACCGATGAGCGCCGATCGGAGGCGGCCATCCAGCTGGAAATAGATCGCATCGCGCAGATTGTCGAGCACCAGCTCAAGCGCGCCGCCGCTGGCGGCGGCGCCACGCTCGGCCAGGCACCGGTGCCGGTGCGGGCGCTGTTGACCGATCTGCGCGCGGCACTGATGAAGGTGCACGCGAGCAAGGATCTGCGCATCGAGATCGATGCGCCGCCGGAGCTGGGGTTCGTCGGCGACAGCGGTGATATCCTGGAACTGCTTGGCAATGTGGTCGACAACGCCTGCAAATGGTGCCGCTCACGCGTGCTGGTGAGTGCGCGGCTCGAGCCGGATCGCGGCTTGCCGCGGCGCTTGTCGATCGTCGTCGAGGACGATGGTCCGGGCATCGCGCCGGAGTTGCGCACGCGGGTCATCGAGCGTGGCGTTCGCGCCGACGAGCACGTGCCCGGTTATGGCTTGGGTCTGGCGATGGTGCGTGAGACCGTGGCGCTCTACGGCGGCCAGTTCACTATCGATGCCTCCGATGCGCTCGGCGGCGCACGCCTTGAGTTGCGATTACCGGGTCGCTAGCGCGCCGCTAAATGCGTTTCAGGGCGCGATGTCGAACTCGATGCCCTGCGCCAGCGGTAGCGCCGAACTCCAGTTGACGGTATTGGTCTGGCGGCGCATGTAGGCCTTCCAGGCATCCGAGCCGGCCTCACGGCCACCGCCGGTGTCTTTCTCGCCGCCGAAGGCGCCGCCGATCTCGGCGCCCGAGGTGCCGATGTTGACGTTGGCGATGCCGCAGTCGCTGCCCTGGTGGCTCAGATACAGCTCGGCGTGCTGCAGCCGCTGGGTGAACAGACCCGATGACAAGCCGTACGCCGACTCGTTGTGCAGCCGGATGGCCTCATCGATCGAGTCCACCGGCAGCAGGTACAGGATCGGTGCGAAAGTCTCGTGCTGCACGATGTCCCAATCGTTGCGCGCCAGCACGATCGCCGGTTCGACGAAGTGACCGGGGCGCGCGAGCACCTTGCCGCCCACCAGCAGCTGGCCGCCCGCGGCCTGGGCGAGGGCGATGGCGCGCTCGAAATTGTGCACGGCGTTGAGATCGATCAGCGGTCCGACCAGCGTCGCCGGGTCGAGCGGATCGCCGATGCGTACCTGCCGGTAGGCATGGATCAGCCGGCGCTGCAGCTCGGGTAGTTGCGATCGCTGCACCAGCACCCGGCGGGTACTGGTGCAGCGCTGGCCGGCGGTGCCGAGCGCACCGAACACAATGGCGCGCGCGGCCAGTGCCAGATCGGCGGTCTCATCGACGATGATGGCGTTGTTGCCGCCGAGTTCGAGCAGACAGCGGCCCAGCCGCCCCGCCACGGTCTGCGCAATCTGGCGCCCCACCGCGGTGGAGCCGGTGAACGACAGCAGATTGACGCGCCGATCGGCGGCCAGACGCGCGCCAAGTTCGGCGCCGCTATCGATCAGCAGCTGAAAAATCGCCGGCGCGCCGTGGCGCTTCAGCACCTGATCGCACAGGCGCTGTACCGCCAGCGCGCACAACGGGGTCTTGGGCGAGGGTTTCCAGACGGTGGCGTTGCCGCACACCGCGGCGAGCAACGCGTTCCACGACCACACTGCGACCGGAAAATTAAACGCGGTGATGACGCCGACCACGCCGAGCGGATGCCACTGCTCGTACATGCGGTGCTGGCTGCGTTCGGAGTGCATGGTGCGGCCGTAGAGCATGCGCGACTGACCGATCGCCAGATCGGCCATGTCGATCATCTCCTGCACCTCGCCCAGCCCCTCGGCGATGATTTTGCCGTTTTCGAGCGACACCAGTTCGGCCAGCTCGCGCTTGTGCTGGCGCAGCTCATTGCCGATCTGGCGCACCAGATCCCCGCGCTGCGGCGCGGGCACGTCGGCCCAGGCGCGCGCCGCGCCGACCGCCTGGCTCATGACGGCGTCGTAGCCGGCCGCGCCGGTGGTCGGCACGCGGCCGAGCAGGCTGGCGTCGCCGGGACTGAAACTCTCGAGCCAGCCAGATGCGGCACCGGACTCGGCCGGCGGCAATGCAAAATGCTTCAACAGCGCACTGACGTTGCTCCTGGCCATGGCTCAACCCGCGCGCGAGCGCTGCCGGCCCGGTGCGCCGCTCACCACCACGTCGGCCGAGATGTCCTTACTGCCGCCGGCGGCCAGATGGCGTCCAAAGCGGTTGCCGAGGATATCGGGCAGGCGGAACGACTCCTGCGTCACCAGACCCGCACGCCGCTGCGGATGCGTCAATACCAGATCGAGCACCGCGCACAGTCCCGAGGCGGTGCTGACCTGGATTGCCGACCACAGCCGGCCGGCGATGATCTGCGGATAGATCTTGCTGACATAGTTTTCCTCGCGCAGCTCGCCGTTCTGCATGCCGGTCACCGCGGCGTAGACGATCACGACGTCCTGCAGCGTCTGTGGCACGGCATTCTCGAGGATGCGCTTGAGCGTGCCGCGATCCTGATTGAGCTTCAGGTCATTCATCAGCAGGCGCATCTGCTCGCAGTGCCCCGGGTAGCGGATGGTCTTGTAATCCATGCTCTCGCAGCTGCTGCCGAAGCTCTGCGCCAGCGACCCGAGCCCGCCGGAGGTATTGAAGGCTTCGTACAGCGTGCCGTCGATCTCGATTTCCTCCATGCCCTCGAGCGGGCGCACTTCCACCGTCCGGCCGTCGACGATGGCCTCGCAGGGATTGCCGTATTCATTGATGAGTCCTTCGGTGGACCAGGTCAGCGAATACTTCAAGACGTTGTGCGGATGCTGCGGCAACGCGCCGACGCGCAGCCGCACGCTGCGCAGGGTGTCGAAGTGCCGGATCAGCTCCCCGCCGGCGATGCTGATGAAACCCGGCGCCAGGCCGCACTGCGGCACGAAGGCCGCCTCGGCGCCTCGCGCCAGGGTACTGACGCGACGCGTGACGTCCACGTCCTCGGTCAGGTCGAAATAATGGATTCCGGTCTCGCGCGCA
>DATNNU010000116.1:0-2651 GCA_035601675.1 Steroidobacteraceae bacterium
GCGGACGCGCTGGTCAAGCAGATCTTCGAGGAGTTCGAGCCTGAGAAGCGGCTGGCGCTGCTGACAAGGCTGCACGAATACGAATCCGAACAAGCGCTGATGATCTTCGTCGTGCACGACCTCAACCCGCGCGCGCTGTCGCCGAAAGTGCATGGCTTCGTGCAGGCGCAAAACTGGTTCCAGGACCTGACGCCGATCACGGTCGACCCTTAAAAGGAGCGGTCATGCTCGGCTACGTCATCCGCCGCGTGCTGTTCGCGATCCCGATCGCGCTTGGCGTCAGCGTCGTATGCTTTTCCCTGGTGTATCTGGCGCCGGGCGACCCGTTGCAGACGATGCTGCCGCCGGACGCGACGGCCGAGACCATCGCGATCGTCAAACACGCCTATGGCTTCGACCGGCCGATCCCGGTGCAATACGCGATCTGGCTGTGGCACGTTCTGCACGGTGACTTCGGCCGGTCGATCGCCACCCAGCGCGCGGTCACGCTGGAGGTGTTTGGCGCGCTCCGCAATACGGCGATGCTGGTGCTGTTCGCCGCGCCGCTCTCGTTCATGGTCGGCTATGGCATGGGAGCGCTGGCCGGCTGCTTCCCCGGGCGGGCCACGGACCGCATCGTGACGGGCGCGGCGGTGATCGGCGTCAGCCTGCCGAACTACTGGCTGGGGCTGGTACTCGTGATCATCTTCGCGGTCGAATACATGGTGCTGCCCGCCAGCGGGATGGGGCAGTCCGGCTCGGCCGCCTTCACGCTATGGCGCTGGAGCGACGCGCAATTCCTGGTGCTGCCGGTGATCACGCTGGCGATGATCCCGATCGGCATCGTCGCGCGCACCACGCGCGCGGCAGTGGCGGAGGTCCGGAGCCAGGATTTCGTCACCACGCTGCGTGCCATGGGGCTGGGCGAGGGCGCGGTGATCCGGCATGTGCTCAAGAACGCTTCGCCACAGGTGCTGGCGGTGATGGGGCTGCAATTCGGCTATCTGATGGGCGGCTCCATCCTGGTTGAGACGGTGTTCACTTGGCCCGGCAGCGGCTTCCTGCTGTTCAAGGCGATCATCAACCGCGACATACCCGTGCTGCAGGGCACGATCCTCGCGCTCGCGCTGATCTTCGTCGCCACCAACCTGGTCGTGGACCTGTTGCAAGCGGCGCTGGACCCGAGGATCCGCCGAGCATGAACGAGAGAGCGGTGGTGGCCGGTGGCGCGATCCCGGCGGATTCCGAGGTCGACGGCGCGCCCGCGATTCGGGTGCGCGGCTATTGGCAGTCGGTGTTCCACCGGCTGGGTTATGACTGGGTGACGCTCGCCTTCGGAGTCGTGGTACTGGCGATTGTCATCGTGGCGATCGCGGCCCCGCTCATCGCGCCGTTCGACCCGTACCAGCAGAGCATTATCGGCCGGCTCAAGCCGTTCGGCTGGCGCGGCCATCCCTGGGGCACCGACGAGTTGGGCCGGGACATGATGAGTCGGCTGATCTATGGCGGCCGGATCTCGCTGGTGATGGGCCTGGCGCCGGTTTTGATCGCAACCGTGGTCGGCGGCACACTGGGTGTGATCGGCGGCTTCGCCGGGCGTCTGGCCAATACCGCCATCATGCGCACCATGGACGTTTTCTACGCCTTTCCGTCCATCCTGCTGGCGGTCGCGATCTCCGGCGCCATGGGCGGTGGCATGATCAATGGCATCATCTCCTTGAGCCTGGTGTTCACCCCCGCCATGTGCCGCGTGGCGGAGACGGCGACCGCGCAGGTGAGGAACCTGGACTACATCGAGGCCGCCCGCGCCAGCGGCGCGGGTACACTGACGATCATACGCTACCACGTCCTGGGCAACGTGCTGGGACCGGTGTTCATCTATGCCTCCAGCCTCGTCAGTGTCAGCATCCTGCTCGCCTCGGGCCTGTCCTTCCTGGGTCTGGGCGTGCAGCCACCGGAGCCGGACTGGGGCCTGATGCTCTCTACCCTGCGCCAATCGCTCTACGTCGATCCGCTGGGCTGCGCATTGCCGGGCATCGCGATCTTCATTACCTCCATTTGTTTCAATCTGGTCAGCGACGGCGTGCGCGGCGCGATGGATGTGCGTGGATGAGCGCCGCGGTGGAGGTTCAGCCCTATGTAGATCCGCGGGATCGCGGGGGCGCCGCTCAGCCGATGCTGATCGCGCGCGAGCTGCAGCGCTATTTCCGGGTGAAGGGCGCGGGCAAGAGCGCCGTGGTGCGCGCCGTGGATGGCGTGTCGTTCACGCTGTTCAAGGGTGAAACCCTGGGCGTGGTCGGGGAGTCCGGCTGCGGCAAGTCAACGCTGGCGCGGCTGCTGCTGCATCTGGTGGTCCCGGACTCAGGTGAACTGGTGTTCGACGGCGACGCCGTGGGCGAGACCGGCGGCGTCAACGTCGGCGATCTGCGCCGCCAGGTGCAGATGGTGTTCCAGGACAGTTACTCCTCGCTGAACCCGCGCATGCCGGTGCAGGATTCCATTGCCTTCGGTCCGATGGTGAACGGCCGCACCAAGACGGAGGCGCGCCGGATCGCCCACGAGATCCTGATCAAGGTGGGTCTGCGGCCGGATCTGTTCGGCCCGCGCTACCCGCACGAGCTTTCTGGCGGGCAGAAGCAGCGCGTCAACATCGCCCGCGCGCTCGCGGTCGG
>DATNNU010000117.1:0-2452 GCA_035601675.1 Steroidobacteraceae bacterium
GAGCCGCATTAAAGTCCCGGAGTACCCATGGTGTTGCTGTGACTAATGTTCGCGAGCTGGCGCGCGGCTAGTGTAAATTATCCGAGCGCCGCTTTCGACGCAGTTTATCCACACCGAAATCTGCACCCCGATGCCGACCCAGCCCGCCACCGAGATCGACACCTTCCCCAATCCGGCACCCGGACAGGACTACACGATACGTATGTGCATTCCGGAGTTCACCTGTCTGTGTCCGAAGACAGGTCAGCCGGACTTCGCGACACTCGAACTCGAGTACGTGCCCGATCGGCTGTGCATCGAGCTCAAGGCGCTCAAACTCTACCTCTGGTCATTTCGCGACCGCGGCAGCTTTCACGAGGCCGTGACCAACGAGATCGTGGATCACCTGGCGCGCACCATCTCGCCGCGCTTCATGCGCCTGAGCGCCCGTTTCAACGTGCGCGGCGGCATCCACACCAGCGTGATCGCCGAGCGCCGTGCGCCGCAGTGGCGCGCCCCGCCAGCGGTCAAGCTGCCCGGATCAGCGTAACAGCCCGCCACAACTACATTTTTTCCGGACTGTACAGCCCGCCCTGCGTCGGTATAATCGCGCGTTCTTAAATGACCGGTGATCTCAGGAGCGCGGCGATGCCCGGCAAGAAGCCCGGAACCAAGACCAGCAAATTGAAGAAGGCGTCGAGCGCGAAGGCCGCGCCGCGTCGCGCTGCGCCGAGCCGCCCTGAGCCGCGCAAGAGCGTGATCGCGAGCCGCAAGGCCGCGCCGGCGACAGTCACAGCGCTCAAGCCGGAGTCCAGGATCCCGAAGAAACCCGACCGCGATCTGGAGCGCATGAGGCCAGCGCGCCACGCACCCATCATCAGCACGCTGTCCAGCGACCGCCCCGCCAGCGCTGCGGTCGGCTCAATCACGGCGCGCACGCGCCTGCCCCCCGGCGCCGAGGAGGCCGACGGCGAAGGCGAGGCATCGGACGCCAGCAGCCTTCTGGCCGGGCCGCGCAACGTCAAGCCCTATGTCGCCAGGCGTGGCGAACAGTACATGAGCAAGCAGCAGCTGGCGCATTTCCAGCTGATCCTGCGGCACTGGAAGCGCGATCTGATGCAGGAAGTCGATCGCACGGTCTCTCACATGAAGGACGAGGCCGCGAACTTTCCCGACCCCAATGACCGCGCCACCCAGGAAGAGGAATTCAGCCTCGAGTTGCGCACGCGTGACCGTGAGCGCAAGCTGATCCGCAAGATCGATGACGCACTGAAACGCATCGAGGACGGCACTTACGGCTATTGCCTCGAAACCGGCGAAGAGATCGGCATCAAGCGCCTGGAGGCCCGGCCCGTGGCGACACTGTCGATCGAGGCCCAGGAGCGGCGTGAACGCCGCGAGCGCCAGTACGGCGATCGCGACGACCGCTACCGCTGATGCGTGCCTCGCCGCCCGCCGCGGCGGGCGGGCGGCCCCTCCGGCCGCGCCGATGCCACGCCCCTGCCCGCGGCAGGGGCGAGATTTTCAGTTAATGCCGGCGCCAATTCGCCGATTTGGGTTCCAGCTGCGCTTGTACTATGGTATGCCATGCCGCATGGCTGTAAGGGTCTGCGCGCCTTGAGATTACGAGGGCTTCCTTATGAGCGAGCTGCGTGTCATCAAGAAATACCCCAACCGGCGTCTGTACGACACCGTCGAGAGCCGCTATATCACCCTGGATGATGTGCGCCGGCTGGTACTCAACCGCGTCGAATTCTGCGTCATCGACAAGCGTACCCAGCAGGACATCACCCGCCCGGTGCTGCTGCAGGTCATCGCTGAGCAGGAACAACGCAACGGCACGATCTTGAGCCAGGACTTCCTGGCCGAGCTGATCCGCAGTCATGACGTCGGCATCGAGGGCATGCTGTCGAGCTACCTCGAGCAGACGCTGCGGCTGTTCCTGAGCCAGACGCCGCCGGCCGGGGATCCGGCCGCCGCCGCCAGCCACCTGGCGACGCAGAACTATCAGCGCTGGCACAGCGCGCAGGAAGAGATCTTTCGCACGCTGATGAAGGCCGCCAACGCGGCCCCCACCTAGAGGCTTAAGCTACCCGCTACGCGGCCGACGCTCGCCTGTTCAGGCGGCGCCGACATTGCGCATCGACAGGCGGATGCGACCCTGGCGATCGACCTCGAGCACCTTGACGCGGATCTGGTCGCCTTCCTTGAGCTTGTCGGACACGCGCTCGACGCGCTCATCGGAGATCTGCGAGATATGCACCAGGCCGTCGCGGCCGGGCAGGATCGTGACGAAGGCGCCGAAGTCCATCAGCTTCACGACCTTGCCTTCATAGATCTGACCCACTTCGACATCGGCCGTGATCAACTCGATGCGCCGCTGCGCTTCGCGACCGGCGGTGGCGTGGACCGATGCGATCTTGACCGTGCCATCGTTCTCGATGTCGATCGTGGTACCGGTCTCCTCGGTGAT
>DATNNU010000118.1:0-5402 GCA_035601675.1 Steroidobacteraceae bacterium
CGAGACGGACGATCCGCAGTTTCAGGGCAACATCTTCGTCGCGCGCAACATCACCGACCGCAAGCGTGCCGAGCGCCGGATCCGCTACCTGGCCCGGTACGACGCGCTCACGAAGATTCCCAACCGGATGCAGTTTCAGCACCTGCTGCAGCAGGCGATCGCCCGTTCGCGGCGCAGTGGTCATGGGGTGGCCATGTTGTACGTGGACATGGATCGCTTCAAGGAAGTCAACGACACCTTCGGCCATGCCTCGGGCGATCGCGTGCTCGAGGTGCTCACCGAGCGCCTGACGCGCGTGCTGAACACCGAGGCAGTGCTGGGCCGTCTGGCCGGCGATGAGTTTGCGCTGTTCGTCGATAGCGTCAGCCAGGATGCCGAGGAGGCCGGGGGCCAGGTTGCGCAGCTCGCGCGCACCGTGCTGCATGCGGCCGGCGAAGCATTCCATATCAATCAGCAGGAAGTGTTTCTGACCGTCAGCATCGGTATCGCGCTGTGCCCGCGCGATGCGGAGAACGTGATCGACCTGATTCGTAACGCCGATGCTGCGATGTACTACTCGAAGCAGAACGGCGGCAATACCTACGCTTTCTATTCGCCGGAGATGAACGCGGCCGCGGTCGAGCGGCTAATGCTCAAGAGCAAGCTGCGGCGCGCGGTCGAGCGCGACGAGTTCGTGGTGCGCTACCAGCCGAAAGTGGATCTGCGCGACGGCCGCGTGGTCGGCGCCGAGGCGCTGCTGCGCTGGCGATTGCCGGGACACGGCGACATTCCGCCGGCGCAGTTCATCCCGATCGCGGAAGAGAACAATCTGATCAGCGCCATCGGCGAGTGGGTGCTCGAGCGCGTGTGCATGGATTTCCGCGCGCTGCGCCGGCACATCGCCGATCCCGGGCGCATCTCGCTCAATCTGTCGCTCAAGCAGCTCAAGCAGGCGAGCTTCATTCTCAACTGCCGGTCGGTATTCGAACGGCACGAGGTGCCGACCCGAAACCTCGAGCTCGAGATCACCGAGACGACGCTGATGGCCGATCCGCGCCGGACGGTGCAGATGCTCAACCAGCTGCATGACATGGGGCTGCATCTGTCGATCGACGATTTCGGTACCGGTTATTCGTCGCTGTCAGCGCTGCAGCAGTTCCCGATCGGGACGCTGAAGATCGACCAGTCGTTCGTGCGCGATGCCGCCGACGATCCGGCGGATGCGGTGCTGGTCCGGACCATCATCGACATGGGCCACAGCCTCGGTATGGAAGTCGTGGCCGAGGGGGTCGAGTCGGTGCGCCAGCTGGAATTCCTGCATGCCAGCCGGTGCAATTTCGCCCAAGGCCAGCTGTTCGGCCACGCCCGCAGCATCGATGAGCTGCTGCAGCTGCTGCAGGCGCAGCAGGCCGGCCGGCCGGCGTTTGCCAACCTGCTGCCGGACGCACCGTCGGCGCTGCAGCCGATATCGGCCTGATCGCCAAGGGCGTCTCACTTTTTTACCGCTGTCAGCAGGCACAATGCGCGCATGCGCGCGTTTCCGTTCCGCTGGCTATTGCGACTGCTGGGCGCAGCGTTGCTGCTCGCCTGGGGCGCGATCGCGCTGTGGCAATCGCAAAAACGCCTGCCGGCGGGCGTGCATATCGCCGGTACCTGGCACAGCGTGCCGGCCAACGAACTGCGATTTCTGCGCGACCTCACAGCGGCCGATGCGACCGGCGCGCCGCTGAACGAGCGGCAGATCAATGTGGAACTGCTGCGTATGATCGCGCAGGCGCGCGACTTCCTGCTGCTGGATACGGGACTGTTCGGGGATCTGCCGGCCGCGGGGCCTGGAGCGTCCCGGCTGCGCGCGGCCACACCGGTCGCCGCGGCACTGGCCGATGCACTGCTGCAGGCCAAGCAGCAGCAGTCCGGTCTGCAGGTACTGTTACTGATCGACCCCGCGAGCGCTCAGATGCACGTCGGACCCGCGACGCTGGAGCGTCTGCGTGAGGCCGGGGTCGCCGTCGTGCCGGTCGATGTCGGTCGACTACGCGCGCCCAATGCGGCGTTTGTCGGCTTCTGGCAGCTGTGCTGCCGCTGGTGGAGCCCGGTCGCGGCCGAGGGTGGCTGGCCCAACCCGCTCGGGGTCGGAGCCTCGGGTGTCTCGATGGGACTCTGGGGCCGTACGCCGGGGTACCAGCGCAGCCATCGCCAGCTGCTGATCGGCGATGACGGCGCCGGTGGTCTTGCAGGTCTGATTTTCTCCCGACCGCTGAATGCTGAGGCCTCGCTGCATACGGCCGTGGCGCTGCAACTGGCAGGCGAGGCGCTCGAACCGCTGCTCGAGTCGGAGTTCGTGGTGGCACAGTTCTCCGGCTGGAGCGGCGGCGGCACCATGCAGGAACGTTCACAGCGGCTGGTTGAACGGCAGCGCCACAGCTTTGCGGCCACGGCCGGCGTTGACGCGGCGCGAGCGCGAGTGGTCAGCGAGGCGCCGATCGCCGACGCACTCGTGGAGCGCATCAATGCGGCTGGCAGTCATGACAGCATCGAGATCGCGGCCCTTTACCTGTCGCAGCGCGACCTGGTGCGCGCGCTGATCGACGCGGCGTGGCGCGGCGCGACGGTTCGCGTGCTGCTCGACCCCGGCAAGGACGGCTATGGCTACGCGCGCTCCGGGCTGCCAAACCGTCAGGTGGCGTCGGAGCTGGTGTCGGCCAGCGACGGCGCAGTGCGGGTGCGCTGGTACCGTACCCACGGGGAGCAGTTCAGTCCGGGTTTTGCCCTTATCCGCAGCGCCGCTCGCGCCTGGCTCATGGTCGGTACCGCCGAGCTCAGCCGCCGCGATCTCGACGATTTCAATCTCGCCGCCGCATTTATCGCCGAGCTGCCGACCGCGGCGTCGGCGAGCAACGATGCGCTCTCCTGGTTCGATACCGTTTGGTACAACCGGGCGGCTGGCGGCACCGAATACAGCAGCGATGTCGACGTCTATGCCGACGCTTCGCAGCTGGACTACTGGCAATACCGGCTGCTTGAGGTCAGTGGCACGTCCTTCGACTAAGGGCGAGGACGCAGCGGCGCTCTTGTAGGCCGCCCCCTATTCCTTATTGCCGTATTGTCTAGATAATCAGTTCAAGGCGGCGAAGCGCCAATGAACAGTTCGAGGCCATGATCGCGCCCGCCGATCGCGCCCTCTATCAATCGAAGACGGCCGGACGCAGCCGCGTCACCGTCGGCGAACGTGCCTCCGGCGCCGTGGCCTGAAACTATTGCCGCGGCATCAGACTTCCAGCAATTTCCCGCCAAAGCTTTTTGTGCTCTGATGCATACAGCGGCCGGCGCCAATCGCGCCGGCCAACCTGGCCGGTGACCCGCAGCGCGAGGAATACCATTGAAAATCGGAATGATCGGTCTGGGGCGCATGGGCTCGAACATGGCGCGCCGTCTTACCAGGGCGGGACATGGCTGCGTGGTGTTTGATCACAGCGACGCCGCGGTAAAGGCACTGGCGGCCGACGGCGCCACCGCGGCTGCGTCCGCCACCGATCTGGTCGCGAAACTGCCGGCGCCGCGCGTGGTCTGGTTGATGGTGCCGGCCGCGGCTGTGGATGCAGTGCTGCAGACGCTGATACCCGTGCTCAAGCCCGGCGATATCGTGATCGACGGCGGCAACTCGCACTACGCCGACGACATGCGGCGCGAACAGAAGCTCAAACCGGGCGGTGTGCACTATCTCGATGTCGGCACCAGCGGCGGCCTGTGGGGCCTTGAGCGTGGTTACTGCCTGATGGTGGGCGGGGATACAAAGGCCGTGCAGCAGGTCGAGCCGATCCTGTCCGCGCTCGCGCAAAGCACCAGCGAGGCGAGCGTCACCGCAAGTACCGCGACGCGCGGCTACCTGCACGTGGGATCCAGCGGTGCCGGACATTTCGTCAAGATGGTCCATAACGGCATCGAATACGGGTTGATGGCGGCCTATGCGGAAGGCTTCAACCTGCTGCACCGGGCGGGCGAGCCGCTGCAGACGCGTGCCACGGATGCCGAGACCGCGCCGACTCGCGCGCTGCTGCCGCGCGCGATGAACGTCAGGCTGGACCAGGTCGCCGAGTTGTGGCGACACGGCAGCGTTGTGAGTTCATGGCTGCTCGATCTGCTGGCCGGTCAGCTGGCTGAAAGCCCGGTGCTGGAGAAGTTCGCCGGCCACGTGGCCGACTCGGGCGAAGGCCGCTGGACCGTGGAGGCAGCGATCGAGGCCGGCGTGCCGGTGCCGGTGCTGGCGACCGCGTTATTTGCGCGCTTCAGCTCACGCGGCGAATCAGAATTCGCCAACCGCACCCTGTCGGCGATGCGCCTGGGCTTCGGGGGGCATCAGGAAAAGCCGGCCACGCCGGCCGCGTGAGCGCAGCGGCGTGGATCTTCCGTACTCGGACGCATTCGTCTTTTTCGGCGCCACCGGCGATCTGGCCTACAAGCAGATCTTCCCGGCGCTGCAGGCGCTGGTGCGACACGGACAGCTGGAGGCGCCGATCGTCGGCGTCGGGCGGTCCGGCTGGACGCGCGAAAAGTTGATCGAGCAGGCGCGTGCTTCGATCAACGAGCATGGCGTCTACGAGGAGCACGCATTCACCAAGCTGGCATCGCTCATGGGCTATGTCGATGGCGATTATCGCGAGGCCGCGACGTTTACCCGCTTGCGCCAGGCCCTGGGCGATGCGCGCATGCCGCTGCATTACCTGGCAATACCGCCGAGCGTATTCGCAACCGTCATCGGCGGTCTTGCCGCCGCCAATTGCGCCGCCACGGCGCGCGTGGTGCTGGAAAAACCGTTCGGCCGTGATCTGAAATCGGCGCGCGAACTCAATCTCATTCTGCACAAGTTCTTTCCCGAGGAATCGATCTTTCGCATCGATCACTACCTCGGAAAGGAGCCGGTGCAGAATATTCTCTATACCCGCTTCACCAACGCGTTTCTCGAGCCGACCTGGAACCGTACCTACATCCGCAGCGTGCAGATCACGATGGCGGAGGATTTCGACGTGCGCGGTCGCGGCAAATTCTACGAGGAAGCCGGTGCCATCCGCGACGTGATCCAGAACCACATGCTGCAGGTGCTGAGCAGCGTGATCATGGACGCGCCGCTGCATAACGCCGCCAGCGCCATGCGCGATGAGAAGTCGCGCGTGCTGCGTGCCATCCGGCCGCTCGATGCGAACAGTGTCGTGCGCGGCCAGTACCGCGGCTATCGCACGGAAGTCGGAGTCGCCGACAATTCCCAGGTCGAGACTTACGCCGCGGTCAAGCTGTATGTCGACAGCTGGCGCTGGGCCGATGTGCCGTTCTATATCCGTGCCGGCAAATGCCTGCCCGTGACCTGCACCGAGGTCGTGGTGGAGTTTCGGCGTCCGCCACGCGAGGTATTCGGCGAACTGGTGCCG
>DATNNU010000119.1:0-7869 GCA_035601675.1 Steroidobacteraceae bacterium
GATCATGTTGAGATCCTGCGCGGGCCCGCTATCCACCGACTGCTGCACGAAGAGCGAGCCGATGCCCGCGAGCGTGCCATCGCGCGAGATGAGCGCGGCGCCGCCCCAGTTCGGGTGCGCCGGCGCCGTGAACAGCGCCTCGTCGAGCAGATATTCCCAATAGCCGGCGAACTCGCGGCGGGCGATCAATTGCGCTTCCAGTGAATGGCCCTCACCGCCTTGCCCTACCACCAGAACGCGGTCGCCGAGTGCAAGCGTGGCGGCCGAGCCGCGCTCGATGGCCGGGGCATCGAGCACGCCGACCGGCTGCACCAGTCCGAAACCGCTAGCCTGGTCGTACGCCAGCGGAAAGGCCTCGACCACCTTGCCGTCGAGGCTCGTGAGCCAGATGGATTCGGCCTCGGTGATCAGGTAGCCGATCGTCAGTACCAGCTTGCGCTCGGCACTGCGGATCACGACACCCGAGCCCAGCCGTTCGGTGCCGAGAAATGGCGCGGTATAGCCGTCTTCGCTGGCCTCGGTGTGCACCAGCACCACCGAGCGGTACATCGCCGTCAGGTCGAAATTGAATCGACTCTGGCGCGGTCGCAGCTGCTCAGGTAACTCCCATTCTTCGCTTTTGGCCATCGTCCAATGCTAATCCAAAGGCAGCGGGAATAGCCCGCGCGATCTAGGCACTGCGGGCCGCCCTCAAAATTCGAGCGTGGTATCGAAGACGACCACGGCCTCGCCGACGATACTTACCGATTCAAGCACATCGCGTTGCAGGTTCAGCGCCACGGTGACGCGGCCGGGCCGGGCCATATGGTGGCCCTGGGCGCCGGTGAACTCGATCGTACTGCCGGGCGGCGTGGACGCCGCACGGCCGATCAGTCGATGATGCAGCAGATAGGCGCCGAGTAGGGCATGGGCATTGCCGCTCACCGGGTCCTCGGGGATCCCAAGTGCCGGGCAGAACATTCGCGCCTCGGTAGACACGTCGGCCAGGGACGGCTGGCGCGAGAACAGAAAATACCCGGGTGCGCTGATCTGCTCGGACAGCACCGTCAGGCGCGCCAGGTCGGGCCGCAGTCGGCCGAGCGTTGTGCCGCGTTCGATACCGAGCAGCAACCGCGTGCTAGTGTCGCCGGCGAGCATTGGCGGACAGCGCGCATCGAGGTCGGCGCGCGTCAGCGTCAGCGCCTCGAGGACGGCGGACAGTTCGCGCTCGCCGACGCCACGCAGCAGTTTCGGCGGCGGCAGATGGATGACAATGCGTGGCGGCCAGGCACCGCTGATCGAGTCGACTTCGACCATGCCGCTGCTTTGCTTCTGGCGTCGCCGCGGTTCGAGCTTCAGCCCCGCAAGCACGGCGTGGGCCGCGAGCGTTGCGTGGCCGACGAAAGCCGCCTCGCGATGCGGCGTGAAGAATCGCAGCCGCAGGTCATGATCGTCAGCATCCGGCCGTAACAAAAACGCCGTGTCGCCATTGTTCAGCTCGCGCGCCAGCGCCTGCATGTCGTCGCTGGAGAGCGCGTCGGCGTCGAGCACCACGCCGGCCGGATTGCCACTGAAGCGCCGCGAGGTGAACGCATCGACTTGGAATACGCGGACGCTGTTGCCCATGATCTTGCTCCTGCTGGATCAATTGTAGCCACGCGGCGCCGTCGGCCGCTTGCAATCGTGCGTCGTTTCTCCGATAGTTTGCGTCGCAAACCTTGGGGTGGTCCTGAACGGACCTGAGATGCCGCTGGTCGGCGAACCCGTTGAACCTGATCCGGTTAATACCGGCGTAGGGAGCAGGAATGAAACTTCATCGCACTGGCCTGTGGCCGCTCGTGGCCGTCTGCTCGGCCCTGTCGTGCGGGGTATCGGCCGACGAGCGGCTGCAGGAAATCGTCGTCACGGCAAGCCTGCGCGGCAGCAACGCTGCAGATTTGCCGCAGAGCGTGAGCGTGCTGAATGCCGGCGAGCTGCGGGCCGCGGGGGTGCAGCATTTTGAAGATGTCCTGGCAATGATTCCGAACCTGAGCTGGGCCGGCGGCAGTTCGAGGCCGCGCTTTTACCAGCTGCGCGGCATCGGGGAGGTGGAACAGTACCAGGGGGCGCCGAATCCTTCGGTCGGATTCCTGATCGACGACATCGACTTCTCCGGGGTCGGCATGCCGGCGACCTTGTTCGACGTCCGACAGGTCGAAGTGCTGCTCGGTCCGCAGGGCACGGTGTACGGCGCCAATGCGCTGGCGGGTCTGATCAATGTACGCACCGAGGACCCGACAGCGGATTTCTCGCTGCACGGCGAGGCGACGATCGGGGACTATCAGACCCGCGCTGCCGGCATCGCCCTCAGTGACGGTGTCGACGGCGGACGGGGCGGCTGGCGCGTCGCCGCACAGCAATATCGCAGTGACGGCTATCGCACTGACGCCTACCTTCGTCGCGACGATACCAACGGCTACGATGAAGGCACGTTGCGCGCCAAGCTGTTCTGGCAGGTGAACCCGGCGCTGCGGGTCGACCTGGCGCTGATGGACGTGGACCTGAACAACGGTTATGACGCCTGGTCCATCAATAACAGTTTCACGACGCAGTCGAATCAGCCGGGGCGCGATGCACAGCAATCGCTGGGCGCGTCGCTGAAAGTGTCACTGATCAGCGGCAGCTTTGGTGAATTGCGCAGCGTGTCGAGCACGGCGGATTCGCATATCGTCTATTCGTTCGATGCGGATTGGGGCAACGATGCGTTCTGGGCGGGGTGCTGCGGCTACTCGCCATACGATTACTTCGAACAGAATCGGCGCCTGCGGCGCACTTTCGCCGAGGACCTGCGTTTCATCGGCGACGCGGATCACCTGCTGTTCGGACGGCTGCGCTGGCTGGTCGGGGCTTACTTTCTGCAGCTGAGCGAATCCGACGATCTGCTCGACACCTGGAATGACGAGTTCGTCGGCGCCGGCTCCAATCTGCTGCGCAGCGACTACCGGGCAAGCAACGGCGCGCTCTATAGCTCGCTCGACGCGGCCTTGGGCGGGCGTGCGAACCTGACGCTGGGGCTGCGCGTCGAACAACGCCAGGCGCACTACCAGGACAGCGCCGACGTCGCGCGGCCGTTTGCCGATGAGCGCGACACGATGTACGGCGGCAACCTATCCTGGTCGCTGCGCACCAGCCCGCTGCAGTACCTGTATGCGAGCCTGGCGCGCGGCTATAAAGCCGGCGGCTTCAACATCGGCAACCAGATCGCACCGGAGCAACGTCGTTTTGCGCCCGAGTACCTGTGGAGCCTGGAGAGTGGCGTCAAGCGCGATTCGGCCGGCGGGATGCTGCAATGGCAGGCCGACGCGTTCTACATGCGGCGCGAGGCCATGCAGGTCTACAGTTCCTGCCAGCTCGAGCAGAACAATCCGTCCACGTTTGTGTTCTTCACGCGTAACGCGTCGCACGGGGAGAATTACGGCCTGGAAACCCAAGCTCGATGGCGCCTCGATGGGCGCTGGCAACTCGCCGGCAGCGCCGGGCTGCTGCATACCCGCTACCTGGGCTACGACTCGCAGGCGATCGAGTGTCCCGGGGCGTCGCCACTGGCGCTGGACGGCCGCGCGCAATCGTTCGCGCCCGAATATAAATTGTCGGCGTCGCTGTCGTATAGTCACCCCGATGGCTGGTTCGCGCGGCTCGATGCCTCGGCCACCGACGGGTTCTATTTCGCCGCCGGCCAGAACCAGGCCGCCCAGGCCTATCAACTGGTGAATTTTCGCCTCGGCTACCAGCGCGGCAGCTGGCAAACCAGCCTCTGGACGCGCAATCTGCTGGACCGGCGCTATAGCGTGCAAGGCTTCTATTTCGGGCTGGTGCCTCCGGACTTTCACAATCAGCGCTTCATCCAGAACGGCGATCCACGCACCGTGGGGCTGACCGTTCGCTACCAACTTGGACACAACGAGGACTGAGCATGGACATTGGCGTCGAGATCAGCCTATACCCGCTGCACCAGGACTTCATTCCGCCGATCCAGAACTTCATCGACCGGCTGAATGCCGAGGGGCGGCTGCGCATCGTCACCAACAGCATGAGCACGCAAGTGTTCGGCGATTACGACGCCGTGATGCTGACGCTGGTGCGCGAGCTGCGTGCCACTCTTGAAGCCAACGACAAGGCGGTATTCGTCATGAAAGTGCTCGGGCCGTTGAGTACGTGATCGCCGTGCTGCTGCGCGGGCTCGCCCTGAGCAGCCCGCCCCAAGTCCTCGCGTTGCTGCTGGGCGTGGTCTACGTGCTGCTGATCCTCAAGCGCCAGCGGCTGGGATGGATCGCCGGCGGCCTGAGCTCTTCGATCTGTGTCTATCTGGCGGCGAGTGCACACCTGCCGATGCAGTCGGTGCTGCAGGTTTATTACGTCGTCATGTCGTTCTATGGCTGGTACAGCTGGACTCGTGCCAAACAGAACGACCAGGCACGCATAACACGCTGGCCGGCGCGCTACCACCTGGCAGCGCTGGCGGGGATCGTGCTGCTGAGTTTCATTACGGCGCACTGGCTCGCGCTGGAGACCCACGCGGCGTGGCCGTATCTGGACTCGTTGACGACCTGGATCAGCCTGCTGGCGACCTGGATGGTCGCGCGCATGAAGCTCGAGAACTGGCTGTATTGGATTACCGCCGATGCGATCACGGCTTACCTGTTCGCCGCCCAGGGGTACCCGGTCATGGCCGGACTGTTTCTGAGCTACCTGGCGATCGCGGTGATTGGATTGCGGGTATGGCTGCACCAGTACCGGCAACAGGCTCGCTGAACGCTCCGCCCGGCTGGGCGCTGGCGCGCGTGCCCGGGCTCGAGCAGGGCGCGAGCGCACGGCGGATCGAGCGGCTGGGGGGCGGTACCGTCAACCGGGTTTACCGGGTCGACAGCGCGGCGGGACGTTTCGTGCTGCGCCTCGATGGCGCGGCCTGGCGGCGACCGGGCGTGGATCGGGCGCGCGAACTGCTCCTGCATCGCACCGCGGCGGCGGCCGGCCTCGCGCCGGCGCTGGTGGATGCCGCGCCCGAGGCACAGGGTCTGCTGATCATGGAATTCCTGGAGGGCCGCCTGTGGGGCAGCTCGGACTACGACGACATCGGTGCGCTGCGGCGCCTTGGCGAGCGGCTGTACGCGTTGCATCGGCTGCCCGCGCCCGCCATCGAGGCCTTCGATCCGTGGCAGGTGGCGCAGGCCTATGTCCGACAGAGCGCTGCCGCGCGCCAGGGCGCATTCGAGCGGCCGCTGCAGCGGCTCGAAGCGCTCTGCGCCCAGTTGCGCTCGGGCGATGCCGCGATGAGCGTGGTGCACGGCGATCTGTGGCAAGGCAACCTGCTGCAGGCAGAGCGGCTGTGGCTGCTGGACTGGGAGTACGCGCAGCTCAGCGATCCGCTGATGGACGTGGCCTGCGTGCTCGCCTATTACCCCACCGCCGAGCGCTACCGCTCGGAATTTGCGGCGGCGGCGGGCTTTGACGCGCACGCGCTGGGCCAGGCGTTATCGGCCCGCGTTTATATCTATCGGGCGCTGGCCTGGCTGTGGCATCTGGCGCGCGGCGAGCCGGCCGAGCCGCCATAAAGGTCCTACGGGGACTGGCTTCCCACTGGCGCGGCCGGCAAACTAGCGCGCCCTGGATGTCCGAGGAGTGCTCATGCCGTTGGTGCGAGTGATCGATCGCGATGGAACCGAACGCGAGCTGGATGCCCCGAGCGGCGCGACGCTGATGGAACCGCTGCGAGACATGGATGAGGGCGTCGCCGCGATCTGCGGCGGCATGTGCTCCTGCGCCACCTGCCACGTCTACGTCGATGCCGAATGGGTGGCGAAGTTACCCGCCCCGATGTCCGACGAGAGCGATATGCTCGCCGATCTGATCAGCCGCCGCGAGAATTCGCGCCTGTCATGCCAGATCATACTCAATGATGCGCTCTCGGGGGTGAAGGTCATGATCGCGCCCGAAGAGTGAAGCGCACACCATCGGCCGCGAGCGAAGCATCAACCATGCAGTGGGTATATGTAGTACTGGTGCTGACGGCGTTGCTGGCAGTGGTACGCGTGGTCCTGGCATTGCGCAAGGCCCGCTCGCAGTCCACGCATGACGACTGGGACGCGCGGCTGGTGAAGAATCTACGCGCGGCCGGCGGCAATTCCTTCACCCCCTACGAAGTCGATTTTTTCTTCAGCGTGCCGGACCAGGCGGCGGCCGAATCGCTGCGCGGTACGCTGGAATCCGAAGGCTTCGCCATCGATGCGCGCATCATGAGCGGCGAGGGCGCGAGCGGCTACTCGCTGCAGGCGCGCAAACATCTGCGAATATCGGTGAGCGAGATGCAGGGCTTCTCGCAGCGCTTTCGGGCGCTGGCGCAGCAGTACGGCGGCTATTACGACGGCTGGATGACCGACCCGTCGCGCAAATAGCCGCGCTAGCGCTGTGCTTCGGTCTGCCGCTTGACCGCCTCGGCGGCGGCGCGGATGGCTTGCGCATCCCCCAGATAGCGGCTGGCGCGCGGCTGCAGCGCATCGTCGAATTCGTACAGCAGCGGCACGCCGGTCGGAATGTTGAGTTCGACCACCGCCTGCTCCGACAGGTCATCGAGCATCTTCACCAGTGCACGCAGGCTGTTGCCGTGCGCGACTACCAGCACCTGCCGGCCGAGTCTTAGTGCCGGCACGATGCATTGCTCCCAGTAGGGCAATACCCGCGCCAGAGTATCCTTGAGCGATTCGGTCGCCGGCAGGTCGCGGGCGTCGACATCGACGTAGCGGCGATCGAAACGCGGGTGGCGCTGATCATCCGGCTCAAGTGGCGGCGGCGCAATGTCGTAGCTGCGCCGCCAGATCTTGACCTGCACCTCGCCGTGGCGCTCGACCGTCTGCGCCTTGTTCAGGCCCTGCAGTGCGCCGTAGTGGCGCTCATTGAGCCGCCAGCTGCGTGCCACCGGCAGCCACAGCAGATCGAGCTCATCGAGCATCAGCCATTGGGTGCGAATCGCGCGCTTGAGCACCGAGGTAAAGACCACGTCCGGCACGAGGCCCTCGCGCGCGAGCTCGCGGCCGGCCTGCCGGGCTTCCTCGCAGCCTTGCGGGGACAGATCGACATCGGTCCAGCCGGTAAACAGGTTTTCCAGATTCCAGATGCTCTGACCATGGCGCACCAGCACGAGTCTTATAGGTACAGGCATGGCTTGCTCCCGCGCTGTCAGCGGTGACCGAGGGCCGTTCTAGAACAGACCGGCCAGCTAATGCGTGCGGCCGGCGGCCACATTTTCCAGCGCCTCGACTGCAACCGTGAGGGCGGCGAGATCCGGCGCCGCCAATGCGCGCAGGTCACGCTGTACCTGCTGCCAGCGCTCGAGCGCAGGATCGCTCGCGGAAGCCAATGGCGCAGCTCGCCGCGAAGCCCGACCGAGCGCGGCGGCACTGATTCGCAAATGCGCTGCCAGCGCCGTGTCCCGCAGCCGCTGCTGAGCGGCACGCTGCCAGCTGCCGCTCGCCGGCAGCTGTTCGATCGCGCCGTGCAGCCAGTCGAGACCGAGTGCGGCGCCGAGGCCGAAATGCGCACGCGCCACCGCCCGCGCGCGCGAGCGCGAACTTGTCATGAGTGCCACCATGTCGGGTGCCACGCGCAGCGGTTCGAGGGCGGCTAGGCTTTCGGCCAGTCGCGCCGGCAATCCCTGGCCGACGTAGCGGCGGCAACGCGCCAGGTAACGCTCGCGATCCAGGCCTTCGAGCGCAGCTGGAATCACCTGGGCAAATTCGCGCAGCGCCGGCTGCAGTCGCGCCACCGCCGCCCCCACGGCGCCGTACTCGCGCCGGTGCAGCAGCAGCCACAGCGTGTAGTGAGACAGGTAGCGGCTGGTCTCGAACAGTGCATCGT
>DATNNU010000120.1:0-2308 GCA_035601675.1 Steroidobacteraceae bacterium
GCTCGAGGCAACGATCCTGCAGAGCCGTCACGCGTTCGGCGCGGCCCTGGATCAGCTCGACCTGGCGCTGCAGGCGCAACCCGATAACGCGCAGGCGTGGCTGACGCGTGCCACGGTGCTGCGGGTCCAGGGACGCTACGCCGAAGCGATGGCTTCGTGCGCCCGCCTGGCGGCCGAAGCCGATGCGGCGATCACCACCCTGTGCCAGCAGAGCCTTGCTGGGCTGACGGGCAATCTGCGCGCGGCATACGCGGTGCTCGCATCGTTGCCGCCGCAGGGACTTGCCACTGAGGCGCGTGCCTGGCGCTATTCTGAACTCGGTGAGATGGCTGAACGCCTGGGCAATGACGAGGCCGCAGAACATTGGTTGCGCGAAGGTCTGCAGCTCGCGCCCGAGGATTTCTACATGCGCGCAGCCTGCGCCGATTTGCTGCTGCGCCACGGCCGCGCGGCCGAGACGCTGCAGCTGCTGGCGGGCTACGAATCGATGGAGCCGATGCTGCTGCGCATCGTCATCGCGCAAGGGCTGCTGGGCGACAGCCACGGCGCCCAGGCTCGTGCCATGCTGTCTGGCGTCTTTAACGTCGAGCAGCAGCGTGGCGAGGCGGTACATCGACGCGAGCAGGCGCGCTTTCTGCTCGATGTCGAGCAGCAGCCTGCGGCCGCGCTGGTCGCGGCGCAGGAGAATTGGCGCGTACAGCGTGAGCCGGACGATGTGCTGATACTGCTGCGCTCGGCGCAGGCGGCGCATCAGCCCGAGGCGGCGGCACCAGCGCTGCTGTTCATGCAGCAGCAGAGACTCGAGGATGTGCGGCTCGAGCCCTACCGGCGGGCGCTGCGATGAGGCCATCCATGAGCGCCGCCGCTTCGCTGGCATTGATGTGGATGCTCAGCCCTATGGCGCGGGCCCACGTCGCCAGCAACGGCTTTCTGGTCGTGCAGCTGCACGACCGGCAGCTCAGCGGCTCGATCGAGCTGGCGGTGCGTGACGTCGAACTCGCGATCGGGGTGGATGCCAATCGCGATGGCAAGGTGACCTGGGGCGAGCTTCGCGCCGGCGAACCGCAGCTGATGCAGTACGTTGCGCAACATCTGTCGATCGGCGCGCAGAACAGCACCTGCCCGATCAGTTTTCAGGCGCTGCAGGTCAATGAACGGGTCGATGGCAATTACGCCTGGTTGCCGTTCACCGCCCATTGCCCGCTAAGCGTGCGCGAGCTTCGCATCCGCTACAGCCTGATGGATGATTTCGACCCATCGCATCGCGCACTGCTGACGCTGATCGACGGTGCCATCGCCCAGACCGGGGTGCTGGGCGGCAGGGGCGCGCCGGCGCTGTTCACGCTCGATGCGCCGTCGCGCGCCCGCGCGTTCGTCGAGTATCTGCAGGTCGGCATTTGGCATATCTGGAGCGGCATCGATCATCTGCTGTTTTTGTTTTCGTTGTTGCTGCCGGCGGTGCTGCTGCGCAAAAGCGGCCGCTGGGAGCCGATGCCGCGGGTACGCCCGGCGTTCTTCAGCATACTCAAGGTAGTGACCGCATTTACACTGGCGCATTCAATCACGCTGTCGTTGGCGGCGCTGGACGTAGTGCGATTGCCGAGCCGACTGACCGAGTCCGTGATTGCGGCATCGATCGTCGTGGCGGCACTCAATAATATCTTCCCGCTGGTGACCGAGAGCCGCGCGCGCATCGCGTTCGCTTTTGGCCTGCTGCATGGATTTGGCTTCGCCTCGGTGCTCGCCGACATGGGATTGCCGCATGCGGCGCGACTGATCTGCCTGCTGGCCTTCAATCTGGGCATCGAGACCGGTCAGCTGGCGGTGGTGCTGGCGGTCATGCCGGTTGTCTACGCACTGCGTAGCGGTGCGATCTACCGCCGAGCCGTCATGCCCTTGGGGTCCGCGGTCATCGCCGTTGTGGCGCTGATCTGGCTGGTGCAACGCGCGTTTCTGCCGACCGGGTAGCAGGCGCCATCGGCAGCATCAGGCCTTGTGCATCGGCACGAATTCGATCGTCACGCCAGGAGCGACCGGATAGTGCACGAGCTCGCCCGGCACGTAGCCCAGGGCCTGATACAGGCGCACGCCGGGCAGGGTTCCCATCAGCTCGAAGCGCGTGAACCCACGCGCGCGGGCCTCGGCCTCGCAGCGTTCGAGCAGGGCGCGGCCGATGCCACGGCGCGCGCAGCCGGGGTCGGTAAAAAATGCGCGGATCTTGGCGGCATCGGTGCGTGGGTCCAGCTCGTCGGCGTTGCGCTCGCTGTGGCTGTCGCCGCCGAATAGCGTGCGCCGCCAGCTCCAGCCG
>DATNNU010000121.1:0-2229 GCA_035601675.1 Steroidobacteraceae bacterium
ATCAACCGCGAAGTCTCGATCGGTGAGGCCAAGGCGCGGCGCGCGAAAAAGGAAATGGTCGAGGCGAATCTGCGCCTGGTGATTTCGATTGCGAAGAAGTACACCAACCGTGGCCTGCAGTTCCTGGATCTGATCCAGGAAGGCAACATCGGCCTAATGAAGGCGGTCGACAAGTTCGAATACCGGCGCGGCTACAAGTTTTCGACCTATGCGACCTGGTGGATCCGCCAGGCGATCACCCGCTCGATCGCCGATCAGGCGCGCACCATCCGCATTCCGGTGCACATGATCGAAACCATCAACAAGTTGAACCGCATATCGCGGCAGATGCTGCAGGAGATGGGGCGCGAACCGACGCCGGAAGAGCTGGCGGTTCGCATGGAGATGCCGGAAGACAAGGTGCGCAAGGTGCTCAAGATTGCCAAGGAACCGATCTCGATGGAGACGCCGATCGGCGATGATGAGGATTCGCACCTGGGCGATTTTATCGAGGACCAGTCGGTCGCCTCGCCGATCGATCAGGCGACGATGGAGTCGCTACGCGAGACGACGCATTCGGTGCTGGCGCAGCTGACGCCACGCGAAGCCAAGGTGCTGCGCATGCGCTTCGGTATCGACATGAATACCGATCACACGCTCGAGGAAGTCGGCAAGCAGTTCGACGTCACGCGCGAGCGCATCCGCCAGATCGAAGCCAAGGCGCTGCGCAAACTTCGGCACCCGAGCCGCAGCGAACAGCTGCGCAGTTTCCTGATGGACGATTAGGATCGCATCGCTCGGCGCCTCATGGCGCCGGCGAATCTTTAGACCTTACCCGAGCCAGCGGCCGCGCTGCGCGCAGTAGCTGCCGGCGCAGTTGCGTCGGCTGCAGTGTCGCCCGCCTGGTCACGGCGCACCCTTGCCGACGCCAGCGATGCCAGCAGACGCGCTTCACCCGCCTGCAGACCGCAACGCGCAGCAATCTCCGCAGGCGCAAGGCCATGGGCCGCCAGCGTGCTCGCGCTCAGATAAGCGTTGCTGTCGATCGGCGGCGCGACAACGAAATCCAGCGCCGTCGGCTCGACCACCGGCCGCTCGATCGGCGGCGCGGCCGCCAATGGGCGCTCGATCATCTGCCTCTCGGCCAGCGCTGGCTTTGCGGGCGCCGCCACCGGCGGTACGCGTACCGCTGCCTTCTGCTGCGCCTCGAGCATCTTCCGGGACTCTGCGCGCAGCATTTCGAGCTGTTCGAATACGCGCCCCAGGTTGATGTCCACCGAGCGCCGCAGGCGGGTAAACGAGCGCAGCGCCAGCAGAATGACCAGACCAAGGGTCAGCACGGCGGCAGCCAGTGCCGTCTGCGAGACATCATGTAGCAACATCATTCACCTCTTCACGTGGTCCTGTGAGGCACATCTGCTCAGTGCAGGCCGTCGGCAGTGCCGGCTCCTGCAGCACCCGCAGCAGCTTTACGTCGAGAAAGGACGTGCTTGGGCGCCAACGAGCGCCCCGGCAAGGGCAGCTCTTTCAGCCATGGAGTTGTTGTTCCCTCAGAAATCGTCGGGAACAGACTAATTATCGGGTTATGGAAAAAAGAGGTATTCCGTCACACCGGCCCTGAGCACAGCGTCGCATTTTCCTTGATATCAGAGTTCTATGCGCGCGCTTTGCGCACATCAGCAATGTGGCGCCGGTGGCGGACGAACGCGAGCCGCTGAATCAGCTCGGCCACGCCGGCCGACAGGCCGGGAAATTTCACTTTCGCCACGCTGCCTTCGACCGAGATGACCTGCGCCGGCAATTCGAGCGGCTGCGGCAGCGAGCTGCGCAGCTGCATTCGCAGCAGTCCATGGCCACCGACTGGAGGCGTCTGCCCGACGCAGGTCCAGGATGCACCCAGGCTGTTGAACAGGATCGATGTGGCGGGCGGCATGCGATCCTTCGACACCAGTTTGGCCAGCAGCTGCATCACCAGGTTGAGCTTGAAGTCGAGCCGTGCGATCTCGCCGGCGAGCGGGCCCAGATCCTCGTTCTTGTCGCGCGCCGGATGCTCCTCGACCGCGAGACAAGTCTGCAGCAGTAGCAGATTGGCTTCCTCCAGGCCGAGCAGGTCGAAGCGGTCCGGCGGCTCCCACAGCGCCATCCACTGCACCGGCAGCACGTCCTGATAAGCCGGCTCGTTGTCGAGCACGACTGTATCGGCGTCTTCGTACATACAGGCTCCTCGGCGCACGATGCGGGCACACGGTC
>DATNNU010000122.1:0-17530 GCA_035601675.1 Steroidobacteraceae bacterium
CGCGGCGATCGGCTGCTGCTGATGTCGGCCAGCACCGATCTGTATGTACCACGCATCGGTAGCGCCCTCGGATTCGATGAGATCATCTGCACCGAAGTGCGCTGGCGCGCCGATGGCCGGCTCGACGGCCGCCTGGCGAGCGCCAATTGCCGCGGCGAGGAGAAGCGGCGCTGCCTGGCGGCAGTGATCGCGCGTGACGCGCCCGGCCGCGTCTGCGCCTACGGCGACAGCCGCGCCGATCTGCTGCACATGCAGTTGGTGCAGGAGGCGTACCTGGTCAACGCCTCGCCACGCCTGGCCTCGGGGCAGGCTGGCCGGCTGCAGGTGCTGCACTGGCAGCAGCCGGGCGGCGCGCCAGCGATATAGGGCTTTGCGCGCCAGCTCGAACCGGCGCCCCGCTACATCGAGGTCCGCGCTTCCCAAAGCTCAGGAAACAGCCGCAGCCGCAGCGCCTTCGCCAGATAGCTCACGCCCGCCGTGCCGCCGGTGCCCGGCTTGTAGCCGATGATGCGCTCCACGGTCTTCATGTGCTGGAATCGCCACACCTGGAATCGATGATCGAGGTCGACCAGGCGCTCGGCGAGTTCGTACAGATCCCAATCCTTGACCGCATTGTGATACACCCCGAGCCACGCCCCTGTCACCTGCTTGGACGGGACGTAGGGCTGGGTAAAATCGCGCGCCAGCGACGCCGCCGGCACGCCGTAGCCGCGTTGCGACAGCAGCCGCAATACCTCGTCGTACAGACTTGGCGCCGCCAGCGCGCGCGCCAGCGCCGCGTAGGCTTCGGTATCGTGCCGGTGCACCTCGATGACGTCGGCGTGCTTGTTGCCCAAAGTGAATTCGAGCAGGCGATACTGCACCGATTGGAAGCCTGATGAGCGTCCCAGAAGATTCCGAAACGACGAGTAATCCGCCGGCGTCATCGTTGACAGGACTTCCCACACCGCCAGCAGCTGCGCCTGCACGCGGCCGACGCGATCGAGCATCTTGAACGACGGGTCAAGATTATCGCGCCGCACACACTCGATCACCGCGTGCAGCTCGTGCAGCATCAGCCGCATCCACAGCTCGGACACCTGGTGCACGATGATGAACAGCATTTCATCGTGCTCGGTGGACAGCGGCTTCTGCGCGTCGAGCAGTCGATCGAGCCGCAGGTATTCACTGTAGGACAGCGAGTTGCCCAGATCCCAGTGAACCGCCTCGTCCGACAGATCGACGCGGGTGGCGTCGTTGCCCGCTGCGGCCGGCGGCTGCGGGTTCGGATCAGGCACCGACGGCGGCTCGCTCATCGGAATATCCACGACGGCACCCTGGCCCAGCTGTGCAGCAGCTCACGATCGAGCGCTTGCCAGTGCGGCTCGTGACGGGCCACTTCGGCCCAGAAGCGTGCCGAATGATTCATATGCCGCAGGTGTGACAGCTCGTGGATCATCAGGTAGCGCAGCACCTCGGGACGCTGAAATAACAGGCAGGCATTCAGACTGATCGTGCCGCGGCGCGAACAGCTGCCCCAGCGCGAGCGCTGGCAGCGCACCTGCAGCCGGCCGGGCTGCGCCGCCATCTGCGCGGAAAGTGCTCGCAACGGTGCTTCGAAGCGCAGCCGCGCGCGTTCGATCAGCCAGTTCGCAAGCAGGCGCCGCAGGCGATCGCGCTCATCCAGCCGGCCGCTGATGCGTAGCTCATCGACCGCAACCTCGCGCAGGCGGGCGCGCCCGGCGCCCGCTACGGTGCTACAGCGCCATTGCTCCCCGATCGCCGTCAATGACAACACATCCGGGGGTAGCGGCCAGCCGACCGCCGGCGATGAGCGCTGCCGCTGACGCTCGATCCACTCGCGATGCTCGCTCACAAACTCGCTGACACGACGCGGCGGCGTGCGTGGCGGCACCACGATCTCGACCCCGCCGTTGCGGAATACGCGCACGCTCAGCCGGCGCGCGCGGGCACTCTGGCGCACTGACCAGTCGTGCTCACTGCGATCGACATCCCAGAGTTGCAACTGTCGCAACATACGCTTAGGCATCCGCTCATGCACGGCGCGATCATATCAGGCCACGCCGTCTGGCATTACAGTAGCGCCATGCAATGGATCGACATCGGCGCCAATCTGACTCACGATCGTTTCGACCGCGACCGGGCAGCGGTGATCGAGCGAGCGCGCAGCCAGCATGTGCTGCAGATGATCGTCACCGCCGCGACCATGGCGGGCAGCGTCGCGGCAATCGAACTCGCCCGCTGGCACCCGCACACGCTGTTCGCCACCGCCGGGGTTCATCCGCATCACGCCGCGCAGCTTGCCGCCGCGGATCTGCCGGCATTGCGTGAGCTGCTGAGGCAGCCGGAGGTGGTCGCCGCCGGGGAGTGCGGACTCGACTACCACCGCGACCTGTCGCCGCGCGAGGCGCAGCTGCGCGCCTTCGAATGGCAGCTACAGCTCGCCGCCGAAACCGGCAAGCCGGTGTTCCTGCACCAGCGCGACGCGCACCAGGATTTTGTCGCCGTGCTGCGCGAGCATCGGCGCAGCCTCAAGGCAGCCGTGGCACATTGCTTCACCGCGACCGCACGCGAACTCGAGGATTATCTGGCGCTCGAGCTGTCGATCGGCATCACCGGCTGGCTGTGCGATGAGCGCCGTGGTGGCCACCTGCAGGGGCTGCTGCCGCGCATTCCGGCCGAACGCCTGATGCTCGAGACCGACGCACCCTACCTGTTGCCGCGCGATCTGCGTCCTAAACCCAAATCGCGCCGCAATGAACCGATGTTTCTGCCGCACGTGGCCGCTGCGGTCGCCGCTGCGCGCGGCGAGAGTCTCGAACAGTGCGCGGCGTACAGCAGCGCGAACGCGCGGGCATTTTTCGCGCTGCCGGCGCCGCAGGGTTAGCAGCGGCTCACGGCGCCGCACGCACGGCGCTCCATGTGTAGTACTGCGGCGAAACCTCGCCGCCGTGTCCGGCAAACACGCGGCCATTGACGGCCTGCGGCTGCGCCTCGCCCGCGATCTGATTGCCATGCGCAATACCGGAAAACACGATCCGATACGGCGGCGGGCCTGGAAAATCCACCGCGAACGACAGCTTAGGACCGTGGATCGAACCCGACAGTGGCAAGCTGCCCCGTGGCGAACGGAAGCTGCCGGTCAGCAGCTCGCCACTCGGCTGCAGCAACACCGTGGCCTGCTCGGTGCCGATCCGCCCCTGCCAGGAAATCTGCCACTGGCCCGCGAGCCCAGCGTGCGGGCGCGCACAGCCCGCCATCGCAGCCAGCAACGCGGCGCCGACAATCAGCCGGGCCACCGGTCTTTTCCGCGCCATGGGTAACCCTGCGGCACTAATGCTCTGGCGGACGCTGCGAGAAACGGAATGCATCCCACAGATCGCTCAGCGCAGGACTGTTGGTCGGTACATAGGGATTGTCGCGTCGGGTCTTCGGATTCGGAAAATTGTCGCGGCTGCGTGCCGTGATCGGCTTGAGATGCCAGTTGCGTTCGATGAATTTGATGATCGAGACGTGATCGGCGTAATCGTGATTGACCTGTCCACCCACGGTATACGGCGACACGATCACCAACGGTATGCGCGGGCCGTCGCCGAAGAAGTCGAGCGGCTGAATGTAGCCGGAGTCGTAGTAGCCGCCGCTTTCATCAAAGGTGACGAAGATCGCGCTATCGCGCCATATCTTCGGATGCGCCTGCAGCTGGTCGATGATCTTTTTCAGAAAGCCCTCGAACAGGTCGAGCTTGGAAGACGCCGGGTGGCCGTCGACGAACATGCTCGGTTTAACGATCGACACCGCCGGCAGGCTCTCTTCGGCGATATCCTGGTAGAACACATCGGTATCGTGAATGTGCGCCCGGCGCAGCGCCGGGTTGGTCATGATATCGCTCGCGTACTGGAACGGATTGCAGACGTGGCAGTAAGCGTCGTACGGATTGGTGGCCGCCGGATCGGTCTGGTAGATGTTCCAGTCCCCACCGAAGTAGCTGAACGAGATGTCGGCCTGCATCAGCAGGTCGCCGATATGGCGCACCGAGCTGGGCGGTATCGTGAAGCGTGAATACTGGCTCGCCAGCGTGCCGTCGGCGTTGAAGCCCGGGTTAGCGTTGTTCAGCAGATAGTAATGGCGGGCTTCGCAACGCGGATTGATCGGCCGCGGCAGCGACTCCAGGTACGCCACCACCGCCGGCACACCCGGCTGTCTCAGGTCCGCGCAGGCGCTGTAGCTGCCACCGCTATAGCCGTCCTCGTCATACCAGTTGTCGGTGCCGGGCTGCGGATCGGGATTCTCGATCTGATCGGCGGGAGGCGTCATGGGGTGGCCGTGTCCATCGCTGTACCAGATGGCATCGGCGAATCCAAACATGATCTGGTTGGGGCCGGTGCCGCCCTGCACCGCCTGATGCATGTTGTCGCTGAGCGTGAAGAGATCGGCGAGCTGCTTCAGGTAGGGAGCGTCGCCCTGCTGCATATTATAGAACTCGAGCGCCGTCGCGCCCTCGCCGGTGGAGATATTGGTGACCGGCAACGGCTGGGGTTTGCCGTTACTTCCGGCTCCGACGCTCACCTCCACCCAGGCGTACAGATCGTTGCGACAGCCGCTCGGATTCGACGCGTTGGCATGTGCCACGCTGCAATCGCTCTGCTGCCACATCTGGTAGAAGCGATGCACCGGGCTGGCGGCGTAGTCGTCGTATTTGACCGAGGGTGTGAGTTGGAACGCGCCTGAACCCAGATTCTCGTAATTTGCGATTCGCGTATCGATCACGTCGGGCGGCAGCCCGGTGGCGCCAGTGAGCAGCAACGCATAGTAGTCATCCGCCAGGTCGTGCTCGGCGGCTCTGGCGGCGGCCATGGTCGCAAAAGGTGCCGGCTTGCTATCGCTGGCAGCGCTCGGTGCCGCCTGGGTGCCGGGTGGCGGGATATTCACATAAGCGAAGGCTTTGGCGGGACTGATCGCGTAGCGTCGCGTGTCGGTCGCCGCTCGCTGCGCGGAGGCCTTGTGGTTACGTCCGGACGTGCCATCGGCGTTGATGATGCCGCGCGACAGCAGGTTCGACACGTGCTGACCGGGGCGAGGCGCATAGGTCGCATAGACGTGATCGAAGCCTCGATTCTCGCCGATGATGACGATCACGTGCTTGATCGGCGACGCCGTATCCTGGTCGTGCAGGCCGCGCCCGCCGTGGCCGTCGGCGGCAGACTCCGGCGTCGGCTGCGCGCGGATCGGCGTAAGCCCCGCCAGCGACAGCGCGAGCACGAACCCCGCGACGAGCGCTTTGTGCGCCATGCTAGATGGCAGCCTTCGGCGACCCGAGTTGGCTGGGGGCCACCGACTTCTCGATCAGTCGCCACGACGGCATCCAGCGCTCGAGCAATCCGCTCATGTCCTGTCGGTCCGACGCCGGGAATTCCGCCGGCATTGAATCGAGCATCAGCGTGTGGCGCGGCAGTCCCTTGGGAAACTGGCCGCTGGAGGTGAACACGGCGCGGCCCTCGATCGGCAGTTCCGGCGCCAGCGCGCGCACCGCAGCAATGCGGTCGTACAGGCCGGTCTGCGGATTCGGAAACGTATAGCGCAGCGCGCGCTGCATCACGGTCCACTCGGTCATCTGATCGCCGCCGAAGATATTGCCTTCGACGTCGCGCAGGTCGATCACCACCAGGCCGCGCGCCGTCAGTAGCAGAAAATCCACGTGCAGCGTGCTGCCCTGGCCGTCCGGCACCAGCACGTCGCGCAGATGCTCATAGCCGCAATTGGTGATCGCCAGTGCGCGCGCCGCGCGCAGGCGCCGGCGCCGATGCCAGCGCCACAGCAGCAAAAGACCGGCCAGCAAGGCGGCGACGCCCACTGCGGTGGCGACGAATTGCACATCGATGGGTGGCAGCAAGTCCATGGGCTATAGCGAACTACTCAGGGCACCCAGCGTAGCCTCGATCTCAGTGCAGTTCGAGGGCCGATCGAACAAGCGCGCCAGATTCTGCGGCATTGTCAGCGTAACGCCAATCAGCGGCTCGACGATCTCACGAAACTTGGCCGGATGCGCCGTCGCCACCAGCACCCAGCGGCCGCGCGCGCGCTCATCGGCTGCCAGCCGCTCATAGGCCTCGGCCGCGACCGCCGTGTGCGGACACCAGGCCCGGCCGTAGCGCCGGTAGTCGATTCGAATCCGCTCGCGCGTGGCCTCATCATCGATCGAGACAGCGCGCAGCGCCGTGCGCAGCGCAGCCGGATCCGCAAACAGCGCCACCAGCCGCTCCAGATTACTGGGATTGCCCACGTCCATCGCCGAGGACAAGGTCGCCACGCTCGGGCGCTCCCGCAGCACGCCGTGTTCCAGGTAGTCCGGCACGGTGCGGTTGGCATTGTGCGCCAGCACGATGGTATCGATCGGCGCCCCGAGCCGCCGTGCCCAGACACAGGCGGTCGCATTGCCGAGATTGCCGCTCGGGATCACGAACGAGGCCGGTTCGCCGTGCCGGCGCCAGATCGCAAGGCTCGTCGCCCAGTAGTACACCGTTTGCGGCAGCAGCCGGCCGAGATTGATGCTGTTGGCGGACGACAGCTCAAATCGCTGGTGCAGCGCCTGATCGCCCAACGCCTGCTTGACCAGGCGCTGGCAGTCATCAAAGCGCCCGCGCACCGCGAGGCTGCGCACATTGTCGCCCCAGCAGGTCAGCTGCCGTTCCTGGGTCGGTGACACCAGGCCTTTGGGAAACAGCACCGCGACTTCGATGCCGCTGTGCCGATGGAAGGCCGCGGCCACCGCACCGCCGGTATCGCCCGAGGTGGCCACCAGGATCTTCAGCGGCCGGCTCGCGCCGCGCCGCGCCCGCGTCAGGGCCGCGGCCAGAAAGCGCGCGCCGAAGTCCTTGAACGCGGCGCTCGGGCCGTGAAACAGCTCGAGCACGCCCACACGGGCGCTGTCGCCGAGGCCGACCAGCGGCGCGGGAAAATTGAAGGCCTCGCGGGTCATCGCAGCCAGCTGCGGTTCCAACGCATCGCCGGCCACGAACGGTCGCAGCAGCTCGAGCGCCAGCGCCGGCAGATCATCGGCATCGGAATCGGGCGCCAGTCGCGGCCACTCGGTCGGCACATACAGGCCGCCGTCGCCGGCCAGGCCCTGCGTCAACGCGGCGCCAAAGGCGACCCGATGCAGCGCGTTGCGGGTACTGGCGAACAGCATCAGCCGATGACGCGCGCGCCGCAAGGCTCAACCGCGATGATCCAATGGTCGGCCTGCAGTCCGTGCTTTAAGAACTCGAGCACCATGGCTTCGCGCACCGCCGGCGCATGCTCCTGCAGACACCAGGCGAACACCGTCGGCCCGGCGCCCGAGATCGAGCAGCCGATCGCCCGGGCGGACAGTGCTGCGCGGCGCACCTCGCCGAATCCGGGAATCAGCGCGGCGCGTTGGCGCTCGATAACGACGTCCTCGAAAGATTCGCGCAGCATATCCAGATCGTTGGTGTAGCAACCGGAGATGAAACCGGCAAGATTGGCTGTCTGCCAGACGAAGTCGGCCATCTCGACACTGCCCTTGAGAATAGCGCGCGCCTGCCGGGTAGACAGGAACATATGCGGATGCACGATCACCGCGCGTATCGCGCTCGGCACCGGGATCTGCTTCACCCGCGGATGCTCGATGCCGACCGTGAGCACCAGGCCGCCGTAGAGCGAGGGCGCAATATTGTCGACGTGCATCGAGCCGCTGGCAACCGCCTCGCCCTGCATCGCGTATTGCAGCAACTCGAGCTGCGAGCGCGGCTGCGCCAGCAGCGCGTTGGCGGCGACCACGGCGGCTACCGCGGAGGCTGCCGAACCGCCCAGGCCGGAGGCCAGCGGAATGCCCTTGTCGATCTCAAGCTCGAAGCCGAAGCCAAGCGGCTGCGCATCGTGCAGCGCGATGACCGCGCGTCCGGCGGTATTCTTCGCCGCCTCGAGCGGCAGGTCCTGCACCACGCCGCGAATCGCCTTGATGCTCACGCCGCTCGCCGCGGTGCGCCGCACCGTCACGCAATCGCCGATCGCATCGACCGAGAAGCCGAGAATGTCGAATCCGATGGCAACGTTGCCGACCGAGGCCGGCGCAAACGCCGTGGCGACGCTGCGCTCTGGCACGGCCGCGGGGATGCTCACAGGCGTGCCCCGAGATAGGTCGTCAGGCGCAGCAGGTCGGCGAACACGCCGCCCGCGGTCACCGCCGGCCCGGCACCCGGTCCCTGCACGATCAGTGGATTGTCGCAGTAGCGCGCAGTCGCGAAGCGCACCACGTTGTCGGTCAGCGCGATGTTGGCGAACGCGTGGCGCGCTTCCAGTTCGACCAGACCCACGGTCGCGCGTCCATCGGACGAGACCGCGCCGACGTAGCGCAGCACCTTGCCGCGCGAGCGCGCCTGCTCATAGCGCTGCTTCATCGGCGCGTCATGACGCGACAGTCCGGCGAGAAACTCCTCGCTGCTGCCGGCGATCAGATCCTGCGGCACCAGGCTGGCGATTTCGACATCGCTCATCTCGAGCGGCAGGCCCATCTCGCGGCCCAGGATGATGAGTTTGCGTGCCACATCGGTGCCCGAGAGGTCATCGCGCGGATCGGGCTCGGTGTAGCCGCGCTGCTTGGCCTCGCGCACGATGGCCGAGAACGGCGTCGTGCCGTCATAGACATTGAACAGATAAGCGAGCGTGCCGGAAAAGATGCCTTCGATGCGCGTGATCTCATCGCCGGTTTCGCGCAGGTCGCGCAACGTCTGGATCACCGGCAGGCCGGCGCCCACCGTGGTCTCGTACAGGTAGTTCGCGCCGCTCTCGCGGCGCGCGACCTTGAGGCTCTCGTAGTAGGCCAGCGTGCCGCTATTGGCCTTTTTGTTCGGCGTCACGATATGAATGCCTGCCGCCAGCCAGTCGCGATAATGCGAGGCGACTTCGGCGTCGGCACTGCAATCGATCAGCACCGTGTGCGGCAGATAGTCCACGCGCACATGTTCGACGAACCGCACCAGGTCCGCCGGCTGCGCATGCTGCTCCAGCTCCTCGCGCCAGCGTGGCAGCTGCAACCCGAAATCGGCCAGCCGCATGTGCCTTGCGCGCAGGATGCCGCGCACGCGCAGATCGATCTTGAACTCGCGCGCCAGCCGCTCGCGCTGGCTCGCGAGCTGATCGAGCAGCACCCGGCCGACCGTCCCCGGTCCGATGACGCCGATCGACAGCGTATGCGGCGATAAATAGAAGCTCGCGTGGGTGGCCCGCAGTGCCCGGGTCGCGTGCCGGGCCTCGACCACCACCGAGATATTGCGCTCGGAGGCGCCCTGCGCGATCGCGCGCACGTTGATGTGCGCATTGCCGAGGGCGCCGAACACCTTGCCCGCGGCGCCGGGCATGCCTGCCATGCCGTCGCCGACCACCGCCAGGATCGCCAGGTCCGGGGTTACATCGACGCTCTGAATCTGGCCTTCGGCCAGTTCGCGCGCAAACGCGGCCTCGAGCACATTCTTGGCGCGCGCCGCCTGCGCCTGCGGGATCGCGCAGCAGATCGAATGCTCGGAACTGCCCTGCGAGATCAGGATTACCGATATGCCTTCCTCGCGCAGCGCGCCGAACAGGCGATGCGCCGTGCCCGGCACACCGATCATGCCAGCGCCCTCGAGATTGACCAGTGCGACATTCTCGATGCTGGTGATGCCCTTCACGGGCAGATTCGAGTTCGGATGCGCGCAGATCAGCGTGCCCGGCTTGTCGGGCGCGAAGGTGTTGCGGATCCAGATCGGAATGTCGCGGCCCACCGCCGGCGCCATGGTCTGCGGATGAATCACCTTGGCGCCAAAGTACGCCAGCTCCATGGCCTCGTTGTACGACAGCGAATCGATCACCTGCGCATCCGGCACGCGGCGTGGGTCGGCCGACAGCACCCCGTCGACATCGGTCCAGATATGGATCTGCGCCGCGTTCAGCAGTGCACCGAAGATCGAGGCGGAGAAATCGCTGCCGTTGCGGCCGAGCGTGGTCTGCACCCCGCGCGGATCGCTGGCGATGAAGCCCGTGATCACCAGCGTCACTGGCGCCTGCGCCGGCAGCAGCCCCTGCAGCTTGTGCCGGGATTCCTGCCACTGCACCGCCGGGCCGAGCGGCCCCCACTCCACCGTGACGCAGCGCCGTGCATCCAGCCATTGCACGCCGCCGATGACACCACGTCGCTGCAGATAGCGGCGAAACAGCCGCGTTGACCACAGCTCGCCGTAGCCCGAGCACAGGTCGCGCACGGTCTGGGCGGCCGAGCGCATGATGCTGGTGGTCTGCAGCACGCCGGTCAGATCGGCGACATCGCGATCGAACTCGGCCAGATACTCGGCGACTGCGCTGTGCTCGAGCAATGCCGCGGCGATGATCGCGTGCCGATCGCGCAGCCCCGCGAGTCGCTGCGGCCAGTGGGCATGCTGGGCCTCGGCCAGCGTCACCAGTTCCAGCAATTCGTCGGTGACGCCTTTGCAGGCCGACAGCACGATCGCCAGCCGCGGCCGATGTTGCGATTCCGCGATGCCGGCGACGCGCTCGAAACAGCCTGCGTCGGCAACGCTGGAGCCGCCAAACTTGTGGACCACCCAAGCCTGGGCGTCGGTCGTGGTCATCGGGATCTCTGGGGGCACGTGCGCCTGCTGGCAATCGCGACAAAAAAACTTTGGCACACTACTTCAGCGCACCCCCTTCCCGCAATATCCTAAATCGCGCCGCGCGAGCGGCCGCCGCAGGGCAGAATTGGCAGCCCGTCTACTTCTCACCAATGGAAGGCACCCGCCGATGCGCTGGCTGACTCGCTGCTACCTGGCTGCGCCGGCGCTGCTCGGCGTGCTGGCGTGCACGCTGTGCATCAGCACCTACCATATCTTCGGCAATTTCTGGGATGAGCCCGAGCATATCGCCGCCGGACTGGTGCTGATCGATCGCGGCGAGTACCTGTACGACAACCAGCATCCACCGCTGGCGCGGCTGGCGGCTGCGATCGGGCCGTACCTGGCCGGCGCGCGATTCCATGGCGAGCCGATGCCGATCGGCGAGGCCCAGGGCCGCGATCTGCTGTACAACTCCCCGGCCAGCTACGACACGATCCTGACGCTGGCACGGCTCGGCATGCTGCCCTTTCTGCTGTTGCTGCTGGCGGCCAGCTGGCTGTGGGTGCGGCGCTGGTACGGCGCGCCGGCCGCACTGATGACGCTGGTGTTTCTGGTCAGCACACCGGTGATCCTGGGGCACGCCGCGGTGGTAGCGCTCGACGTGCCGGTCACCGCGATGACCATCCTGACCCTGTACCTGCTGCTGCGCTGGTTCGAATCCCCCGGCATCGCATCCGGGCTGCGCCTCGGTCTTGCGGCCGGGCTGGCGATCGCGACCAAAATGTCGGCCGTACCGTTCATCGGCGTGGCGGCGCTCAGCCTGATCGCGCTGCGACTGCTGTTCGTTCGCCGCGCGCCGCTGCGCTGGATGCTGCCGCGGCGCCTCGGCAGCGCGGCGCTGGCGCTGCTGCTGACAGCGGTGGTCATGGTCGGCATCTACGGACCGAAGTTGGTCTATCTGACGACGCCGGATCTGGCGCCGAGCCCGGCGCTGGACTTTCTTAGCGGACACCATGGCGTACTGCACGATCTGGCCTACCGGTTCGCGGCCCGGGTGCGCTTGCCGCTGGGCGTGCTGATGGTGCCGACGAATTTTCTCGGCGTCGAGTGGCACAACGAGCACGGTCATCTGTCGTTCCTGCTCGGTCGCACCGACCTCGACGGCTGGTGGTATTTCTATCTGGTGGCGCTCGCGGTCAAAACGCCATTACCGCTGCTGCTGCTCGGTGTCACCGGCCTTGGGCTGCTCGCGCTGCGCGGCTGGCGCGAGCACGATGTTTACCTGATGGCGCCGGCCGCCTGTTTCGTATCGATCCTGGTGTTCTGCTGCGTCTATAGCCACATCAACATCGGCGTGCGGCACGTGCTGATCGCCTACCCGCTGCTCGCGATCGGCGCCGGCTACGCGGTCTGCAGCACCTGGGCGCATTGGCGCGCGCTGCTGGCGCGCGGCGCGATCGCGGGCCTGGTGGCATGGCAGGTCGCGATTCTCGCCATCGCCTATCCGGATTATTTGGCCTATTTCAATCCGCTCGCAGGCGATCACCCCGAACGCATTCTGGTGGACTCGGATCTGGACTGGGGCGGGCAGGACCTGCGGCGCCTGGAGCAGGTGCTGGCCGCGCGCGGCGTGCAGCAGTTCTGGCTCGGCTATAAAGGCACCGCCGACCTGTCGCGTGAAGCGCTGCCGCCCTACACGCTGCTCAAAGCCAATCAGCCGGTCAGCGGCTGGGTCGCGATCACCATGCTAACGCTGCAGCAGAACCAGGCCGGCTACGCCTGGCTGAAGCACTACCAGCCGGTGCAGCGGGTCGGGAAATCCATCGAGCTGTATTACATTCCCTAGCGCTGCCCGCTCAAGAAGATAAAAATAAACTTATTATTAATAGGTTACACCGACTTTTGAAGGTATAACATTACCGCCTGTTCACCACATGCGCACCCGTTCGCCCGGAGCCAGGTACAGCGCATCGGCGGGTTTCACGTCGAACGCCGCGTACCAGGCGTCGAGATTGCGCACCGTCGAGGCGCGATACTGATCGGGCGAGTGCCCATCGGTGATGATGATCTGGCGCAGGGTCGGCTCGCGATATTTCGCCCGCCAGGTTTGCGCAAAGCTCAGGAAGAATTGCTGATCGGCGCTAAAGCCCTCCAGCAGCGGCCCCGGCGTGTCACCGACCGATAATCGGTAGGCGCTCAACGCGGCGCCGAGCCCGGCAACGTCGGCAATATTTTCGCTCAACGTCTGCTTGCCGTTGACCGCCAGATCCGGGAACGGCCGATAGGCATTGAACTGCGCGATCAGTTGCTCGGCGGAGGCCTTGAAGTGCGCGAAGTCCTCCGGCGTCCACCAGTTGTGCAGCCGTCCGGCGGCGTCAAACAGCGCCCCCTGGTCATCGAAACTGTGGCTGATCTCGTGGCCGATGATGGCGCCGATGGCACCGTAGTTCATGGCCGCCGGCCGTGCGGCATCGAAATACGGCGGTTGCAGGATCCCCGCCGGGAAGTTGAGCGCATTCATCGCCGGCAGATTCACGGCATTGACCAGCTGCGGTGTCATGCACCACTCGGAGCGGTCCACCGGCGTACCGAGCTTGTTCAGACTGCGCCGGTACGCGAACATCTCGGCACGCGCGTGATTGCCAAACGCATCCCCGCGCAGCACTTTCAGCCCCGAATAGTCGCGCCAACGCTCCGGGTAGCCGATGCCGACCTTCAGCGCCGTCAGCTTGGCCTTGGCTTCCAGCTTGGTCTCGGGCGCCATCCATTCCAGCGCGTCGATACGGGTGGCAAACGCGCTCACCAGATTGCGCACCATCGCCTCGATGGCGGCCTTGTTGGCCGGCGGAAAATAGCGCGCCACGTACAGCTTGCCCACCGCCTCGCCCAGCGCATCGTCGGTGTACGACACCGCCCGCTTCCAGCGTTCGCGCAGTTGCGGGGTGCCTTGCAGAACTTTGCCATAGAAGGCGAACTGCTCAGCGACCACCGCCCTGCTCAGGAATTGTGCGTTGTGCTCGAGGGCGTGGTACTGCAGATACGCCTTCCAGGTGGCCAGCGGCTCGGCCGCCACCAGCGCCGCAATCCCGGTGAGCGCACCCGGCTGCCACACGATGAATTGCTGCTGCGCTTCCAGGCCCGCAGCGCCAAGATACGCTTGCCAATCGAGCCCCGGCGCGTTGCTCTGCAACTGCGCGCGACTCCAATGGTTGTCACCGCGCTTGACGTCCTGGGACTCGACCCGGGTCGAATGCGTGCTGGCAATACGCAGCTCGAGCGCGTAGACGTCGGCGGCCTTGCGCTCGGCGTCGGCGATGCCGGCGAGCGTCAACGCGGCGGCGATGTGCGCGCGATAGTGGCTGCGAATGTCGGCCATGTGCGGCGAGTCGAGCAGGTAATAATCCCGATCCGGCATGCCGAGGCCACCCTGCAGCAGAAACGGCGCGTAACGCGATGGATCATCGAGATCCTGCGCCACCCACAAGCCCAGCACATTGTCGGTATAAAGCTTGGTCGCATTCAGCACGTCGACATCGGCGCGCAGCGTGTTGCCGAGGTAGCGCGCCAGCGTGACGCGATCGGAAATCGCCGCGATCCGATCGAGCGTGGGTTTCAGCACCGTGAGACCCTTGGCCTCGATGCCGGCTTCATCCATGAAGCTGGCGTAGTAATCGGCCACCTTGCGTTCATCGGATCCCGCCGGCGCCGTGGACGCGGCGCTCTGGCGGATCAGCTCTGCGGTGCGACCGGCGGTCAGTTCGGTGAGTTCGCGCCCTACCCCGGTGCTGCTGCGATCCGGGGGAATCTCGGTGGACCTGAGCCAGCTGCCGTTCGCATACTGGTTGAAGTCGACCCCGGGTTGGACCGAGCGGTCCATGCCCGCGAGCGCGCCGGCCGCCGGGGGCGGCGCAGCGACGATCGGTGCGGCCACAGCGGCGCTGATTCCGAGCAACCATAGCGCGTTGGCAGCAGCGTTAATTCGGGACCGACATCCCATGGGTGATCGCTCCGCAAGTTGCTCAGCGCGCAATTAATCCGGAGCGCAGGCGGGATTGCAAGCCCTGGCGGAATGAGCGGCGTAATGAAGGCCGTAGCCGGAGACAAACTTCGGCCGGGACGTTGCTGCAGGGCGCGCCGCGGCGCCTGCCGCAGCACTCGCCGGCCACGCGAACGACAGCGTGCCGCTGAAATCATCGCGCGGCGCGCCCTGCGCGTCGCCGATCAGCAGGTCGGCGACGCCCTCGCCCTCGGAGCCTGGCAGCCAGGCCGCCACGAACGCATCGGAGGCGTCGATCTCGGCGTTCATCGCCCGCGGCCGGCCCGACAGAAACACCGCTACCACCGGGATGTGCTCGGCGCGCAACCGCCGCAGCAACCTCAGGTCGCGCCGCTCACCGGGCTGATAGGCGATCGAACGCAGATCGCCGCCGCCTTCCGCGTAGGGCTGCTCGCCGAACACCACGATCGCGACCTCGGGCTTGCTGCTATAGCGGCCGTCGATGTCCAGCTGCGCGCTGCCGCCGCCGGCCTCGAGCGCCGCGCGTAGGCCGGCGTAGATCGACCCGCCCTGTGGAAAATCGCTGTTGCTGTGGCCGCTGCCCTGCCAACCCAGCGTCCAGCCGCCGCACTGGCGGCCGATATCGTCGGCGCCATCGCCCGCGACCAGCACCCGCGCCGCCGCGCGGATCGGCAGCAGCTGTCGCTGATTCTTCAGCAGCACCAGCGATTCGCGTACCGCTGTGCGCGCGAGCGCGCGGTGCGCGCTCGAAGCCAGCACCTCGGGGCGCCCCTCCCACGGCCGTGCGGCATCGAACAAACCCAGTTTTACCTTGACGCGCAGGATCCGGCGCACGGCATCATCCAGCCGCGCCAGCGCAATATCCCCCGCACGCAGCTGTGCGAGGGTATGGTCGAACAGATCCTTCCAGCCGTCGGGCGCCATGAACATGTCGATACCGGCCGTCAGGGCGGCAGCGCAGCTGGTATTGGTACAGCCGGCAATCTGGCCATGGCCGTTCCAGTCGCCCACGACGAAGCCGTCAAAGCCGAGGCGGCCTTTGAGCACGCCGGTCAGCAGGCTCGCATTGCCGTGCAGCTTGCGCCCCTGCCAGCTCGAGTACGACGCCATCACGGTCATCACACCGGCATCGATCGCCGACACATAGCCCTGCGCATGCACGCGGATCAGCTCGCGCTCGCTGAGCTCGCTGTCGCCCTGATCGATACCGTCGCGGGTGCCCCCGTCTGCCAGAAAGTGCTTGGCCGTCGCCGCCACGTGGCCACTCTGCACAGCGTTCCTCGCGTTCGGGTCGCCCTGCAGCCCGCGCACCATTTCACCGGCATAGCGGCGCACCAGCGCCGGGTCCTGCGCGTAGCTCTCATAGCTGCGGCCCCAGCGCAGATCCTGCGGCACCGACAGCGCCGGCGCGAACGCCCAGTCGAATCCCACCGCGGCCATCTCCTGCGCGGTGGCAGCCCCGATGCGGCCGATCAGCGCCGGATCGTGTGCCGCACCGAGCCCGATGTTATGCGGGAAGATGGTCGCGCCGGTCACGGCGTTGTTGCCGTGGATCGCATCGATACCGAACAGGATCGGAATCGGCGTGTGACCTGCGCGCGCTTCGATCGATGCCGCGCGCAGTGCGCGTGCCAGCGCAAGCCAGGCCGCAGGAGTACGATTGGTGCCGCCGGCGGGTGCGGATTTACCGCCGGCGAGCACCGCGCCTAAGGGATAGCGGCGCAGGTCCTCGGGCGTGACGTAGCTGATATCCGCCTGGATGGTCTGGCCGACCTTCTCTTCCAGGCTCATGCCCCTGATGAGCTCGCCGATCAGGTGCTCGGTGACAGGATCGACCAGCCCGGGGCTGTGCGCGCGCGGCCACAGTGCCGGATGCGCGACGGCGCGCGCGGCGGTGCTGGACGCCGCGGATGCGACCAGGACGCCCGGCAGCACGGCCGCGCAGCACAGCAAGGCGATGAATGATGGCTGCAGCAGATTTCGACGCGCTACCATAGCTGCAAGGATAAGCGATGGCGATTGAGCGGCAGCGGCGAAAATCGAATCAGAGCGTGACCATACGCGACGTGGCGGCGCACGTCGGGGTGTCGCCGATGACGGTGTCGCGCGTCATCAACCGCGAGAGCAACGTCAAGCCGGAGACGCGCGAGCTGGTGCACGCGGCGATCCGCACGCTCAACTACGCGCCCAGTCCCGCGGCGCGCAGCCTCGCGGGCTCGGTGCCCTGCCGCATCGGGCTGCTGTACGACAACCCCTCGACCGGCTATTTAAGCGAGCTGCTGCTGGGCGCGCTCGATGAGAGCAGCCGCACCGGCGCGCAGGTGCTGGTCGAGCGCTGCGGCGAGAGCGAGACGGCGGCAGCGGCGCTCGGCAAACTGCTGAAAACCGGCATCGACGGGCTGATCCTGACGCCGCCGCTGTGCGAGTCCGAGCGCGTGCTGGCCGAAGTGCAGCAGGCCGGCGTGGTCGCGGTCGCGGTCGCATCGGGCCACGCCTCGCAGCGCATGGCGACCATCCGCATAGACAACGAGGCCGCGGCGCGCGATCTGACCGAATACCTGCTGTCGCTGGGCCACCGACGATTCGGCTGCATCAAGGGCCATCCGAATCACCCCAGCAGCCAGTTGCGCCTGCACGGCTTCCTCAGCGCGCTGGCGGCGGCCGGCATCGCAGCCGACAGCGTGCGCCTGGAACAGGGCTATTTCAGCTATCGCTCGGGACTGGAGGCCGCGCAGCGGCTGCTGGCCGATGAGCCTTATCCGACCGCGATCTTCGCCGCCAACGATGACATGGCCGCGGCCGCGATCTCGCTGGCGCACCGCCTGGGATTCGAGGTGCCGCAGGACCTGTCGATCGCCGGCTTCGACGACACGCCGATCGCGGCCAGCGTCTGGCCTGCCCTGACGAC
>DATNNU010000123.1:0-3883 GCA_035601675.1 Steroidobacteraceae bacterium
TGGTGACGCTGCTGGTGATTGCCGCCTCGCTGCTGCCGTTGCTGGTGGTGGCGCTGCGCGATCGCGCCGGCCGTGCCGCCGGCGCGCGAAGTGCCTAGAGGGCAGCGCAGGCCATGGCGCTAGCTACGCGTGGTTACGCGCATCGGGTCGATCTGCACGCCGATATCGCCGATGTCTGGCGCTCGCTGATCGAGCCGGCGCGCCTTGCGCGCTGGTATGCGCCGCAGGCGCGCGTGGATGCGCGTGAGGGCGGCAGCTTCTGGATGCGTATCGGTGCCGATATGACGCGCGAGGCTCATATCGACATCTACCTACCGCCGCGCCGCTTGCGGCTGATCTACATGCCGCTGCCCGGCCTGCCGAGCGAGGACACGGTCATCGTGGACGATTTTCTGCTGCACAGCGAGGTCGCGGCGCCCGGGAAAGGCGGCGCGCTGACGATATTGCGCTTGCTGGGCTCGGGCATTCCGGAAGGCAAGCAATGGGACCCGTTGTATCTGCGGCTGCGCAACGGCTGGGAGCGCGGCTTGCTGCGACTCAAGATGTCATTGGAGCCGGCGCCGGCAAAGAAGCCGTCCCCCGGGAAAAAGCCGCTGCTCGCGCCGAAGAAATAGCGATCTGTCTGCTCAAAAGGACGCACATCGTGACGAACCTCGGCGCCAACACAGCCGAAGGTCGCGCCGAACTGACCTGGCGTGGTTTGGCATTGGGGGTATTGATTACGCTGATTTTCACGGCCGCAAATGCCTATTTCGGTCTCAAGGCCGGGCTGACTTTTGCTACCTCGATTCCGGCCGCCGTAATTTCGATGGCCATATTGCGCGGTGTCAAGGGTTCGACGGTCCAAGAAAACAATATCGTGCAAACCGTCGCGTCCGCCGCAGGCACGCTGTCGTCGATCATTTTTGTGCTGCCGGGGCTGGTCATGATTGGGTGGTGGAGCGGGTTTCCATATGGGGTTTGCTTCGCGGTCTGCGCGCTTGGCGGCGTGCTTGGCGTGATGTATTCCATCCCTCTGCGCCGCGCCCTGGTCACCAATTCCGATCTGCCTTACCCCGAAGGCGTGGCGTGTGCCGAAGTGCTGAAAGTGGGAGGCCACGGCGAAGGCGACCAGGCGCAGCGCGGCGTGGCCGCGAGCCGTGCGGGCCTGCTATCGATCGTGGTTGGCAGCGTTGCCTCGGCCGCTTTTGCCGTGGTAGTTGCGACCCAGGTGTTCGCCAGCGATGTCGCGCAATACTTCCGCGTCGGCTCCAAGAATGCCACGACAGGTTATGATTTTAGCTTGTCCTTTGCGCTATTTGCCGTCGGTCATCTGGTTGGCTTATGGGTCGGCGTGGCGATGCTGGTGGGCGCGGCGATCGCGTGGCTGGGTGCCGTTCCCTACCTGACGAGTATGCATCCGGCGGCAGGTGCGGCAGCAGAAGTGGCGCATGCGGCATGGAGCCATAAAGTGCGTTTCATCGGCGCCGGTACCATTGGCGTAGCCGCAATCTGGACCCTGATCAAGCTGATCAAGCCCGTGGCGACTGGCTTGCACTCGGCCATCGTCGCCTCACGGGTACGCAAAGCCGGGCTGGCCGCCACACTGCCGCGAACCGAGCGCGACATCCCGATCGGTATCGTCGCGAGCGTGACCTTGGTTTGCATGGTGCCGATCGCCTGGCTGCTGGGCAGCTTCAGTGTCGCGAGCGGCTTGGGCAGCCAGGCTCCCATCCTGGTCGCTGGCGGTATCGTTTATATCGCAGTGATGAGCTATTTCGTAGCTGCCGTCTGTGGCTACATGGCGGGACTCATCGGCGCCTCCAATAGCCCTCTGTCCGGGGTTGGTATCCTGGTCGTGGTCGGTGCGGGGCTACTGCTGGTGATTAGCGTGAAATCTTCCGTGTCGGTCGCTGCGGCTCCTGCGCTGGTCGCCTTTGCACTGTTGGTGACTGCGGTGGTGTTCGCCGCCGCAACGATTTCCAACGACAATCTCCAGGACCTGAAGACCGGTCAGTTGGTCGATGCGACGCCGTGGCGACAACAAGTGGCGTTGATCGTCGGGGTGGCGGCCGGTGCTGCCATCATTCCACCGGTGCTGGATCTGCTCAACCACGCCTACGGCTTCGCGGGCGCTCCTGGCGTTGATGCGTCGCGCGCGCTGGCGGCCCCGCAAGCAGCCCTGATATCAGCCCTGGCGCAAGGCGTCATTCAGGGCAATCTCGATTGGAGCTTGATCAGCAGCGGGGCGCTCGTCGGCGTCGGCCTCATCGTGCTCGATGCGATTCTCAGGCGCACCACCTCGGCGCATCTGCCGCCACTGGCCGTTGGTCTGGGAATCTATCTGCCCACCTCCACCACACTGATGATCGTCGTTGGGGCCGTGGTCGGTTGGGCTTTCGACAAGCGTGCCGATCGCTCCGCCAATCCGGCAGGTACCAAGCAATTGGGCGTGCTGCTCGCCTCTGGAATGATCGTGGGCGAGAGTCTGGTCGGCGTCCTGCTCGCTGCCGTGGTCGTGTTTTCAGGCACAGCTGCACCGCTGGCGCTGGTGGGCGATGCATTTGCCAAGGATGCCATCTGGGTGGGTGGCATCGTCTTTGCGGTCTCGATAATCGCCCTCTATGGTTGGCTCGACCGTTTGAGCGCCTCGATCAGCAAACCGCCGGTTCTATAACCACATCGCCGCCAGGCCAATCGAGCCCGCCGCTGCGGCGGCTTACTGTACCCCGGACATCCAACGGCGCATCAGCGGCATCGACAGCGCCACCAGCGCCGCGCTGATGGCAGCGAACCAGAAGATGAACATGAACTGGCCCGGCATCGCTGCCAGATTCGTCGGATCGAAATCACCGGCAATGCGGCCGGCGAGCAGGTTACCAACCGACAGGCTGACGAACCACACGCCCAGGCTCTGGCTGACAAAACGCGGCGGCACCAGCTTGGTGACTGCGCTCATGCCGACCGGACTTAAGCACAGTTCTCCCCAAGTGTGCAGCAGGTAGGTGACGGTCAGCCAGCCCATGCCGACCGTGTGGCCGCCCACCACCAGCCGCGCGGCGGCCGCCATGACCACGAAGCCGGCACCCATCCCCAGCAGGCCGAGGATGAATTTCAGCGGCGTCGAGGGATCCAGCCGGCGGCGCGCCAGCTGCACCCACAGGGCAGAGAAGAGCGTGCCGAAGACCACGATGTAGATCGGATTGAGCGCCTGAAACCAGCTCGCCGGAATCTCCTGGCCGAACAGGTGCCGCTCGGTATAGCGCTCGGCGAACAGGTTCAACGACGAGCCGGTCTGCTCGTAGCCGGCCCAGAACAGCACCGAGGCCACGAACAGCACGGCCACCGCCAGCACCCGCAGGCGCTCGATGCGCGTCAGCCCGGCTGCGAACAGCAGGTAGCCGAAATACAGGATCGTGATGCCGAGGATGGCCTGCGTCGACACCGCCTGCAGCGCCACCGGCGCCACATGCAGCGTGCCGGTCCACAGCAGGATCACCAGCACCAACAGGAGCACCCCGGCGAGCGCAATCAACCGCAACGCGGCGCGCGGCGGCGGTCCGCTGAGCGCCGCATCGCTCGCACCCGACATCGGCGCAAGACCCGCATCGCCGAGCAGTCTGCGCCCCCAGAGATACTGCAGCACGCCGGCAGCCATGCCGACCGCGGCGGTCATGAATCCGGCCGGCCAGCCGTAGAGCTGTTGCAGCAGGCCCGCGATCAGCGGACCCAGGGTCGCCCCGACATTGATGCCGACGTAGTAGATCGTGAAACCGGCATCGCGGCGCGCGCCGCCTTCCGGGTAGAGCTGCGCGACGATCGCGGTGGCGTTGGGTTTGAGCAGTCCGGTGCCGATCACGATCACCAGCAGCCCGAGGAAGAACACCTGGGTCGACGGGGCGAA
>DATNNU010000124.1:0-2028 GCA_035601675.1 Steroidobacteraceae bacterium
AGCCGCAACAGCACCCACAGGAACACTGCGCCGGCAAACACGCCGAAGATCAGAAAGATATACCGCCACGGCGCCAGCCATAGGATCAGCTGGCCAAGGCTGGGAGCGAGCACCGGCACCATCAGGAACACGATGAAGGTCAGCGACATGATGCGTGCCATGTGGCGGCCGGAGTACAGATCCCGGATTACCGAACGCGACACCACCACGCTGGCCGCAGCCAGGCCGTGCGTGAAGCGCCAGGCCAGCAGCGTGACGAAGCTGGTCGACAGGCCAGTCAGCACCGCGGCGAGCGCATACACCGCCAGGCCGATCAGCAGCACCGGCCGCCTGCCATAGCGATCGGAGAACAGTCCCCAGAACAGCTGACCGCAGCCGACTCCCACCACGTAGGCGGTCACGATCCACTGACTGTGATTCTCGTTCACCAGGCCGAGCGCCGCAGCGATGGTCGGCAGCGCTGGCAACATGGTGTCGACGGCGATGGCCTGCGTCGCCATCAACATGGCCGCCATGGCGACGAACTCGCGAAATCCGATGGCGTTCGATTGCGCGCCGGAGAACTCAGATTGCATCGCCAAGTCCTGCGGATCTACAGCCTGGATGCATCATCCTACCTTAACGGCAAGCCTGACTTTGGTATGTAGGTCGAGCGACAATCAGTTGCCGTCGCTGATGATCGTGCCGCCGTCGACGATCAGATTCTGACCGGTGATGTAGGCGCCGGCACTCGAGGCTAGCATGACTGCGACGCCGGCGACTTCGCGCGGCTCGCCAGCGCGCCGCAGCGGCGTCAATGCCAGTCGGCGCGATAGCAGCTCGGGATTATCGAGCAGCGGACGGGCGAATTCGGTGGCGATGATTCCGGGTGAAATCGAGTTCACGCGCACATTGGCGGGGCCCCACTCGACGGCGAGATTGCGCGCCAGCTGCGCCAGCCCGGCCTTCGACAATCCATACAGCCCGATCGACTTGTTGCCGCGCACACTCGACAGGCTCGCAGTCATGATGACGCTGCCATCGCCTCGCGCCGCCATTCCGGGGATCACCAGGCTCGTGATCCACAGCACGCTGCGCAGGTTGACCGTCATGGTTCGATCCCAGTCGGCATCGCTGGCCGCCGCGATCGGTCCGAACTGTGGCGCGACGCCCGCATTGCACACCAGCACATCGATACGCCCGCGCAGCGAGAGCGTCTGTCGCACCAGAGCCTCAATCTGTTCGCGCTGCATGACGTCGCATGGCAGGCCAACGGCATCCAAGCCCTGTTCACGCAACAGCACCGCGGCCTGATAGCAGGCCTGGACTTCGTTGCTCGACAGCACCACCTGCGCGCCGGCGCGCGCCATCTCGCTCGCGATACTAAGCCCGATGCCGCGCGTGGCGCCGGTGAGCAGGGCGACTTTGCCTTCGAGGCTGAAGAGGCCGGACATTGCGGCAGCTCTTAGGGCTGGGCCGAGAGGTGCGGCCAGGCATCACGCAGATACAGGCCCATCGAGATCAGCGTCAATGCAGCGGCGATCACCGTCAGCCAGATGCCAATCTGATAGATCGGCAGGCCGAACAGATCGGCCCGGAACAGCAGCATCGTGACTCCGACCATCTGCAGGATAGTCTTGTACTTGCCGATTCGGGACACCGCGACGGCGGTACGCTGGCCAATCCCCGCCATCCACTCGCGTAGCGCCGAGATCGCGATTTCCCTGCCGATGATCACGGCCGCGGTGAGCACGATGATCACGCGCGGATCCCGGCTGACGATCAGCACCAGCGCGACTGCGACGATCAGTTTGTCGGCCACCGGATCGAGAAATGTGCCCAGGCGCGTGGTCTGTCCCAACCGCCGTGCCAGGTAGCCGTCGAGCGAATCGGTGATGGCGGCCGCGGCGAACAGCAGGCCGGCGATCGGATACGCCAGGCTCCAGTGATTGCGCGGACCGATCAGAAACAGCAGCACCACCAGCGGAATGGCCAGTATGCGCAGCCAGGTCAGGATATTGGGCAGGTTCCAGATCAAGCAGCCCCCGG
>DATNNU010000125.1:0-3220 GCA_035601675.1 Steroidobacteraceae bacterium
CCGAGCATCAGCACTACGCCAAATTCACCCAGAGTGTGCGCGAAAGCCAGCACCGATCCGGTGATGAATCCGCGGCGCGCCAGCGGCAGGGCAACGGTAAAGAAACGATCCAGAGGTGAGGCGCGCAGCGTAGCGGCCACCTCGAGTGCGCGCGCGCCAACACTTTGAAATGCGCTCTGCAGCGGTTGTATGACGAACGGCATCGAGTACAGCATTGAGCCCAGCACCAGCCCGCCGAAACTGAAGGCGAGCGGCTGCATGCCGAGTTGATGCATCAGCCTGCCACCCCAGCCGTGGGGGCCGAGGAACAGCAGCAGGTAGAAGCCCAACACCGTCGGTGGCAGCACCAGCGGCAGGGCGGCCATGGCCTCGCCGACCACGCGCAGCCGTGAGCGTGTCATCGCCAGCCACCATGCCAGCGGCGTGCACAGCAGTAGCAGCAGGACTACCGTGACGGTCGCGAGCTTCAACGAAATCCACAACGCAACCAGGTCGTCAGGGGAATAGAGGCTCGCGGTCATTCCCTGACCTGGTAACCGGCTGCCTTGATGGTGGCGATGGCCTCCGCATCGTGTCGCAACCAGTTCATGAACGCCTCGGCGGCCGCTCGTTTGCCGGTGCGCGTCAGGATCACGGCGTCCTGGTCCAGCGGCGAATAGATCGATTGCGGCGGCAGCCAATACGATCCGGCGATCACGCCGTCGCTGCTGACCTGCGACAGGGCGACAAAAGCCATGTCGACATTGCCGGTGGCGGCGAACTGCCAGGCCTGGTTGATGTTTTCGCCGACGGCGAGCTTCCGCTCCTGGTTGAGCCTATCCCACAGGCCCAGTGATGTGAGCACCTGCTGTGCGGCCGCACCGTACGGGGCGTTGCGCGGCTCGGCGATTCCGATCATTCGATAACGGCCGCCGCGCAACACCTTGCCGGCGCGGTCTACGAAATCGGCTTTAGGACTCCACAGCACCAGGGCGCCCCTAGCATAGGTGAATCGACTGCCGGCGACGCCTAAGCCATCGGCCTCGAGCTGCTTCGGGCGATCGGCGTCGGCCGACAACAGCACATCGAATGGCGCGCCTTCCCGGATCTGCGTGTAGAACTGTCCGGACGACCCGGAACTGAGCAGCAGCTGGTTGCCGCTCGCCTGCTCGAATTTCGGCGCCAGCTTCTGCAGTGTGCCGAAAAAATTCGCCGCTACGGCGACATTCAGCTGCTCGGCGCCGGCCGATAGCGCGACCGGCAGCAATACGGCGGCGAACAGTAGTCTGATGAATTGCACGCTGCGCTGCCTGCAGTCATTCATTTACCGCAATCAGGACGTGCGAGGACTTGATCAATGCGCTGCACGCAGCGCCCTTGAGCAGGCCCAGCTCCTTCAAAGCCTCGTTGGTGACGATCGCCGTCAGGATACGGCCGCCGGGCAACTCAATCTTGACCTCGCCGTTGACGCTGCCCGCGACCACCGCAGTGACGGTGCCGCGAAGCTGATTGCGCGCGCTGACACGGATATTCGCGTCGGGCGACAGCACAATGAAACTGGCCTTGATCAGCGCGACGGCGGCGCGGCCGGGCTTCAGATCCAGATCCTCGACTGCGTCGTTGGTGATGTTGGCGAATATCTCGAGACCCTCTCCCAGATCAAGAATGACATCGGCGTTGACCGCGCCCTTGCGCACAGCCTTGATGACGCCGCGGAATTGGTTGCGGGCGCTGGTTTTCATGGTGATTGCCCTCATCAGTTCATTGAGTTTCTGGAAGTCGTGCACTTGCGCCTGCATCTGTCCCAGCAGGTGCTGATAGCCGGCCTCCAGCAGGCGATACAGGCGTACCAGCTGGTGACCGTGCTCGGTGAGGTGGCTGCCGCCGCCATGATGACCGCCGGTGGCGCAGATCAGCAGCGGCTTGTCGGCGACATTGTTCATCGCGTCCACCGCATCCCATGCCGCCTTGTAGCTCAGGCCAACGTCTTTCGCCGCGGCCGTGATCGAACCCGTTCGATCGATGCTTTCCAGCAATGCGATGCGGCTGGCGCCGGCAAACTTCTTGCCTTTCCGGTCCAGCCACAGACCGCCGTGTATCGCCAGCGCTGTCGGTTTTGTTGTTGCCATGCAGGCCGCTTTAGTCCACGTGCGTGATCGTCAGGCGCAGCTGGGGGCCGGCCGCCGAACTGAATTGCAGCACCAGCTCCCGGCCGGCCGGCAGCAGGTACTGCACGATCTTATGCGGCGCGAGGCATCCTGGCCGGCCCTGGAAGTCGGCCGAGTCGATCACATGGCGCTCGTCCACGACGTCGATCCAGGCCGGCTGGTCGACGGACATTCGGTAGGCTCCGGGCTGCTGCAACTGCAGGCGCACCAGGCCGGCATAGGCGCCGTCGACGAGCGTCTTCTTGCCAGGCGAGAGCAGCAGGGCGACCTGGCGCTGCGGCCCGAGCTGCAGTTGGTACAGCCGCTCGGGCGCCAGCAGCGGCGTTGACGTCGGCTCGCGCCCGGCGATGATGGATTGCGGCGCAGTGGCGAACAGTGCGCGTTCGCGAACCACGTTCCAGGAGAATTTTGCGCACGGGTCCTCGTCCGCGATTGCGCATGCCGCAGCGAGGCCAAGCGCAAGCAGCACGCACAACTGTGCATACAACCGCGGCCGCGCGTAGCCGCACGGATATCCATAGCGGCTGCTGCTTAACGGCATGTGCTCGGGTGCGGGCGTCATATGGGGCGTAATATAACGAGAATTACGCGCTCGTGATCGACTGTCGCCCGGCAGTGTGTGCGCCCGGCGGCCGGCTAATCAATGCCGATCCGCTGGCTGCGCCGCTCCAGGTACAGCACATCGCGCCACCGTCCGGCCATCGGCCCGTAGCCCATGCGGCCGATGCAGCGGCGCAGCCCGAGCGCTTCGAAGCCCGGGGGCGCGGTGCAGTGCGATGCTGGCGGCGTTTTCCGGAAAGATGCCGGCCTGCAGCGTCCAGTAGCCGTGCTCCTCGGACTGCGAGATCAGCGCCGCGAGCAGACTGCGTCCCACGCCGCGCCGGAAGTGTGACGGCGCGACGTAGACGCTTTCTTCGGCGACACCGGCATAGACGCTACGGTCGGACGCGAGGCCCAAAGCGGCCCAGCCCAGTGGAGTGCCGCCGCCGACGGCGACCAGGCACAACTCGGGGACATGGCCCTCGAGGCATTGATCGAACGACTCGGGCGCGCGGCTCTCGAAAGTAGCGTGG
>DATNNU010000126.1:0-2520 GCA_035601675.1 Steroidobacteraceae bacterium
CGCCTGATCTCACAACACGAACGCCAGCAGCAGCAGCAGTGTCAGAAAACTGTACAGCAGATAGACCGAGATACGACCCTGCTGCAGCCAGGCGACGCCGTCGGCGAGCTTACGCACCAGCTTACCGAGCGGCAGATACACACCGCGCCACCAGCGATCGCCGACCGACACCCGGTAGCGGGGCGCCAGATCGAACGCTGTCGGCAGCTCGCGCTGCAGCGCGAAGAACGGCTGGAAGATGTGGCGTATCGGCTGGCCGAAGCCTTCGGCCGAGTCCTGCATGCGAGCGCTCAGCGATCCGGCGCCGCAATCCCAGGCCGCCGCTCGCCGGATGCGCTGGTGATAGAAGCTGCGCACCACGAAAATGGTCAGCCCGACGACCCCGGCGATAGCGGCCAGGAACACCAGCGGCGCGTAGGAGGCCTGGCGATCGGCCAGTGGCACCAGACTCCACCAGGCGGCGGGCGGCGCGCCGACATCGCCCAGATGCAACGACGCGGTGACCTGGCGCAGCCACGGCAGGATCTGCGCCGGCAGCAGTCCGAGCAGCACGCATCCAGCCGCGAGCCAGAGCAGTCCCAGACGTTGCATCGCACCCGCGTCCCGCGCCTCGCGCAACCCCGCCGCGCGCGGCGTGCCCAGGAATACGACGCCGTAGAACTTCACCATCACATAGGCGGCGAGCGCTGCCGACAGCACCAGCAGTGCGGCCCCCATCGGCAGCAGCATATTGACGAATGTGCGCGGCACCTGCGGCGTGAACAGGAAGGCCTGCAGCAGCAGCCACTCGGAAACGAAGCCGTTCAGGGGCGGCAGGCCCGCGAGCGCCAGCGCGCCGACCAGCACCGTCCAGGCTACCCATGGCATTCGATGGATCAGGCCGCCCAGTTGCCCCATGTGGCGCTTGCCGGTGGCATGCAGCACCGCGCCGGTGCCGAGGAACAGCAGGCTTTTCATAAAGGCGTGATTGAGCGCGTGATACAGCACCGCCAGCAGTGCCAGCCCGGCCACCGCCGTCATGCCGACACCCTGGAACACCAGCGCCAGGCCCAGACCGCTGAACAAAACGCCGATATTCTCGATCGATGAGTACGCCAGCAGCCGTTTCATATCGCTCTGGACCGCGGCGAACACGGCGCCGTAGACGGCGGTAAACAGGCCCATGGCCAGCGGCACCAGGCCCCACCACCACGGCGAAGTGCCGATCAGATCGAACGTGACCCGCAGTATTCCATAGAGCGCGGTCTTCAACATGATGCCGCTCATCAACGCCGATACCGGCGAGGGCGCAGCCGGATGGGCCTCGGGCAGCCACACGTGCAGCGGTACCAGGCCGGCCTTGGCACCGAAGCCAAACATCGCCAGCAGGAAGGCGGCGGCCGACCAGCCCGGCGCGAGCCTGGCGGCGCGCATGGCGTCGAAAGTGAACTGCCAGCTGCCGCCCTGCAGCACACCGAAACTCAGCAGAATGGCCAGCGCGCCGACGTGCGCGATCAACAGATAGATGAATCCGGCCTCGCGGATCGGCGCCTGCCGGTGATCGGTGGTGACCAGAAAATACGACGACAGCGCCATCGTCTCCCAGGCCACCATGAAACCGTAGGCATCATCCGCCAGCAGCACGAAACCCATGCTGGCGAGAAACAGCTGGTATTGCAGACCGATCAGTCCCGGCGGCGCGCCCTGCTGACGCCGAAAATAGCCGGCCGCAAACAATGAGCAGCCGACCGAGGCGGCGCCGAGCAGAAACAGGAACACGCTCGCGAGCGCATCGCGCCGCAGGTGCAACGGCAGATCCGGCAGCCCGAGTGCAAGCACCCGCTGCTCGACCGGCATCGCCACACTTGCCGCCGCCACCACTGCCAGTGCAGCGCCGACCACGGCGCCGGCCGGATAGAGCAGGCCGCACGTCAGACCGACGCTGCCCGGCCGCAGCATCCCGATCAGCCCGATGAGCACCCAGGCCCCAAGCAGGCCGAGGCACAGCGCGAGCGGTGAATGGAGCGCGGGCAGCGCGGCGGTCACGAAGCGAAGCTCTCCGGCCCGAACTTGTCAGGGATAGCGACTGCGGTAATGTTACTTCAATGTCCCTTGTATTATCATCCCATGTCACTATGAGTCTGGAATTGCGCACCGCTCGTCTGACGATCCTGGTCGATCCGCGCAAGAAAGCGGCATTTGTGCGCCTGTGCGCGGAGGAAGACGCGACCCCCTCGCAGGTGGTGCGGCGCCTGATCCGGCGCTATATCGAAGAACGCACCGGACGGGCGTGGTCGCCGGCCGAGGACAGCGCCACGGCACCGCGGCGACGATCGAACCCGAAGCCGCGCCAAGGGGCGAAGCGCTGAATGCTCGCCGCTAGCCCGGGCAGCCCGGCGCCGAGCAGTCAGAAGCGCCATGGCGAGGTCCGATCGCGCCCGATATAATTCCCCGGTTGTCGTCATCGCGCTTAATCTTCAGTGCCAGCCACCGCGCTGCGGGGCCGAACCGGGAGCGCCGCCATTGGCAAGAACGTAGTCG
>DATNNU010000127.1:0-8095 GCA_035601675.1 Steroidobacteraceae bacterium
AGACCGCGCACGACGTGCTCGGCGGGCAGCTTTTCATACAGCACGCCGTAAATGCCTTCCGCGATCGGCATCACCACCAGCTCGCGCGCGGCGACGCGACGCAAGGCCGCGGCCGCATGGTAGCCCTCGACCACCTGGCCGATTTCGAACAGCGCCAACTCGACCCCGGTACCCTGGGCGAGTGCGAGACCGAAACGGCGATTGCGCGAGTGGTCGTCGGTGCAGGTCAGCACCAGGTCGCCCAGGCCCGCGAGGCCCATGAAGGTCTCGCGTTGCGCGCCCAGCGCAACACCCAGCCGCGTCATCTCGACCAGGCCGCGCGTGATCAGCGCAATCCGGGTATTGGCGCCGAACCCCAGGCCGTCCGACAGGCCGGCACCGATGGCCAGCACGTTCTTGACCGCGCCGCCGACCTCAACGCCGGTGATGTCGGTCGAGGTATAGGCGCGAAAGCTGGCGGAGGACAGATCGTGTGCCAGGATCTCGGCATAGGCGGCATCGGGCGAGGCGATGGTCATCGCGGTCGGCAGACCGGCGCCGACTTCGGCGGCGAAGGTCGGGCCGGAGAGCACGGCAACGGCGCGTCCCGAGCCCAGTACTTCGTGCGCAACCTCGTTGGGCAGCTTGCCGCTGTCGAGCTCGAAACCCTTGGTCGCCCAGCACAGCCGCGTGTCGGCCGGCAGCAGCGGTTTGAGCTGCGTCAGCAGCGCGCGAAAGGCATGACTGGGCACCGCGATCAGCACGTCATCGACGTCGTCGATTGCGGCCGGCAGCTCGCCGATCAGCTGCAGGCTCTCGGGGAAGGCGACATCCGGCAGGTAGCGCCGATTGATGCGCTCCCGCGCCATCGCCGCGACGTGGGTTCGATCGCGGCCCCACAGCCGCGCCGGCCGTCCGGCCCGCGCGCACTGGATGGCCAGCGCGGTACCCCAGGAACCGGCGCCGAGCACCGCGATGTCGGCATGCACGAATCGGGTGGCCGACACCGGACTAAGCTCCTAGTTCCTGGTCGGGTTGGCGCCTTCGTTCTGCGAGCTGGCGTACAAGGCGTCGAAGTTAACCGGCGGCAGCAGCAGCTGCGGAAAGCCGCCCTGGCTCACCAGCTGCGATACCACGGCGCGCGCGTACGGAAACAGCACGTTCGGGCAGATGCTGCCGATCGCACGCTTGTATTCCTCCGCCGACAGATTCTGCATCACGAAAGCGCCGGCCTGTTTGACCTCGACCAGAAACAGCGTCTGCTCCGCCTGCTTGGCCGACACCGTGATGGTCAGCACCACTTCGCGCAAATCGCCCGAGATCGGTTGCACCGTGGTGTTCAGATCGAGCGAGATCTGCGGATTCCACTCGCCGTTGCCGCGCGGGCCCTGGGGCGACTCGAACGAGCAGTCCTTCAGGTAGACGCCCTGCAGCGCCAGTGTGGTGTTGGGTGCCGCGGTATCAGTCGCGGCCGGGGCTTGTTCACTGACCATATGTCATAGACCTTGTTGCTGAGGGGCCGAATCAACACTGCTGCAGCAGCGCATCCAGGCCGCCGGCCGCATCGAGCTCGTACAGGTCGTCCGAACCGCCGACGTGACGCTCGCCGATGAAGATCTGCGGCACGGTGTTCTGACCGCAGCGGCGGATCATATCTTCACCCTGCCCGGGCTGGGTCTCGATATCGATCTCCTGGAACGCCACGCCTTTGCTGTTCAGCAACGCGCGCGCCCGCTCACAATACGGGCACCAGGCTTTGGCGTACATCAGCACCGGCGCGCCCGCGATTTTCGTAGCATCGTTCATCCGCGCGCCAGCGGCAGGTTCTCGGCGCGCCAGGCGGTGATGCCGCCGCGCAGGTTGAACACCTTGGTGAAGCCCTGCTGGGTCAGAGCCCGCACCGTGGCGGCCGCGGTGGTACCGCGGTCGCAATAAACAATCAGCGGCCGCTCCTTGAATTTCCTCAGCGAGTCGCCGGCGCTCGCGATCTGCGTGGCGTCGAAGTGACGCGCGCCGCTGATATGGCCTTCCTGGAAAGCCTGCTGCGCGCGCAGGTCGAGAACCGTGGCGCCCTGGTTCATCAGCCGGATGACATCCTGGGGCGCCAGCGCAGCGTAGCTCTGGGTGTGCAGGCGCATCTCGTAGGCCAGCACCGCCGCCGCCGCGGCGAGCGCGAAGGCCGCGAGCCACGGGTGGTGGTTGAAATAATCGAGCAGTCGGTCCATCGCCTCACGCGTAAGTCCGTCACGGCAAGCCCGTCATTATAGCCGGTCGGGATCGGGGCCGGGCCAGGCGATCCGCGCCAATGCAGTGCAGACGCAGCGCGGCCCACGTGGAATACTCGGCTATGCGGTCAGGTTACCTCGCCCCAATTGCGATGCTGGTCGCGCTGCTGCTGCTGCCGTCGGCCCCGCTCGACGCCGCCGCGCAGGGAAAAACCGAAGCCGAGCTTCGGGCCCTGCGTGAGAAAATCGGCCGTATTACGCAGCAGGTCAGCCGTGATGCGCTCGAGCGCGACCGGTTGTCGGGCAATCTGCGTGCGGCCGAACTATCGCTGGGCCAGGCTCGCAGCGAGCTCAGCCGTGCCAACCGCGAGTATGCCGATCGCAGCGCCCGTCGCGCCTCGCTGGCGCAGAACAGGACGCAGCAGCAGCAGGCGCTGATGAATGAGCGCGCGGCGCTCGCCGGACAGCTGCGCGTGGCCTACATGATCGGGCGCGAGGAACCGCTGAAACTGCTGCTCAATCAGCAGGACCCGCTGCATAGTGGCCGGCTGTTCGCGTACTACGGCTATTTCGGCAGGGCGCGCGCCGACCAGATCGCACAGATCCAGGCACAGGTGCAGCGGCTGGATGAGCTCGACGTGCAGCTGCAACAGCAGCAGAGCGAGCTGGCGACTCTGAAAGCGGCACAGCAGCAACAGCTGCAGCAGCTCGAGCGCGCGCGCAATGACCGGCAACTGGTGCTGGCGACTCTGACCGCCGCGGCGCGCACGCGCGAGCACAGCCTGGCGCGGCTCAAGAGCCAGCAGGCCGATCTCGAAGGGCTGCTCACGGCGCTGAACCGCTCGCTGAAATCGGTCGCTCCGCCGGACAACGCCACCGCCTTCGGCCGCTCACGCGGCCTGCTGCCGTGGCCGGTCGCAGGCCAGCTGACGGCGCGCTTTGGCGATACGCGTGCCAGCGGCGTGAAATGGGAAGGCGTCGTGATCGCCACTGAGCGCGATGCGCCCGTCAAGGCAGTGGCGGCCGGACGCGTGGTGTACGCCGACTGGCTGCCGGGGCTGGGGCTGCTGGTGATCGTCGACCACGGCGAGGGCTATATGAGTCTGTATGGCCACAACGACCGGCTGCTCAAGGCGGTGGGCGAATCGGTCGGCGTCGGGGAGGCGATCGCCGCCGCCGGGGATACCGGCGGCCGGGCCGCGCCGGAGCTGTATTTCGAGATCCGCCGCGGCGGCAAGCCGGTCAATCCGGGCCCCTGGTTCAAGGCCCGCAACCCCTCCCCCTAAAGGGCTCCTCCCCCTATAGGGCCGCTCCCCCTAAAGGGCCGCCACCGGTCCCGGCCAGCGCTGATCCAGGCCCGCCGCGGACCGGCATCACGATCCGAAAGCCAGTGAGTGCTCGATCTCGGAATGGATGAGGGAAAAGCGACATCCGTCAAGGATTATGGTCGCTCGGGCGACGATGCTGTGTACCACAGGAATTACGAGAAAGCATGAATATACCCGTGCCCGTGCGGCCGGCGGTCGCCGATCCATCGTTGGAGCCCTACGCTCAACTGTTGCGCGCGTTGTTGCCGCGCATGAACACCCTGAGCGTATTCAATGCGCTCGGCGAGCTGTATTGGTCGACCGAAACGTCGGTCGAACCGGCACTGATGGCACTGCTGCCGGCGAGCATCCGCAACGCCGAGAGCGATCCCACCGGCAATGGCGAGCAGCACATGGCGGGCAGCGAGCCGACCTATCTGTTCTGGCTGCGCCACGACGACGGTGCGGATACGCCGACGCCGTTTGCAGTGGTCGCGATCTGCTTCAAGCCGGGCAATGCCGACGCCGATCTGCGCGCGTTTTCATTTGTACATTCACTGGTCCGGTCCGGAATCGAATGTTTGCGGCGCGAACTGATGGCGCGCGACAAAATCCTGAATCTGAACAGCTCGCTGCTCGAGCAGGACAACGATCTCGACATGCTGCTGTCGATTACCGGCGGTACCGACAACAAGCCCGAGAGCGCCGGCGATTTCAAGGTCATCGTCAACCGCGCTACCGAGCATCTCAAGGTCGGCCTGTCGGCGCTGATCGTGCCCGAGAAGGGTATCGCGCTGGTGCAGGTGTCTACCGAGTCGCCGATCGATATCTCGATCCTGGCCAAGGCGCACGGGCATCTGATGTCGATGGCGCAGATACGGCGCAATGCCACGATTGTCAATCGCATGGTGCTGACCATCGGCACCGTCTCCAGCGCCTACCGCGTGCTGGTATGTCCGGTGCTGCGCGCCGATGGCAACACCATGGGCGTGCTGGCGCTGTTTCGTACCGAATCGGCGCCCAAGTTCACGCCGCACTACGCCCGGCTCACCGAGCTGCTGGCGAGCCGCGTGGCCACGATCATCGGCCACAGCTACGACGCGCTGACCAGCCTGCTGACCCGCCCGGCGTTCGAACAGCGCGTAGGCAGCGCGCTGCAGGAAGTCGGCGGCACGCAGCGCTGCTGGAGCGCGCTGGCGATCGACATCAATCGCATGCACGTGATCAACGATAACTACGGCATGCACATGGGCGATCGCGTGATCGCCCAGCTGGGCGAGCTGATCCGCACCCGCCTGCCGCCGGGAGCGATCGCGGCGCGCATCTCGGGCGACCGCTTCGCGATCCTGCTGCCCGCGGCGTTGCAGGATACCGCCAAGTTCGCCGAGGCGCTGCGCGCCGGTGCCGAGGATCTGGGCGCCGTATTCGGCGACGGCAAGATGCAGGTCTCGGTCAGCATCGGCGTGTCCGCCGTCGATGCGCGCTCGAAGGAATTCGTGCATGCCTTCGCCGCTGCCGAGACCGCCTGCAAGGCCGCCAACGACCGCGGCCGCAATCGCGTCGAGCTGTATCAGGAGGCGGACGAGAGCATCGTGCGCCGCTTCACCGACATTAATCTGATCGCCGACCTGCGCGCCGCGATCGCGGAGGACCGGCTGGTACTCAACGCGCAGCTGATCGTGCCGCTGGGCAAGCACCAAGGGCCACCGCATTTCGAGATCCTGCTGCGCATGATCGGCGAGAACGGCGAGATCGTCGGCCCCGACCATTTCTTGTCGGCGGCGCAACGCTACCAGCTCATGCCGACGCTGGATCGCTGGGTGATCAAGCACGCGCTCGAGATGCTCCAACCGCATGCCGAGCTGCTGCGCGCCAGCCAGATCGTATTCGCGATCAATTTCTCCGGCCAGTCGCTGCAGGACGCCGATTTCACCGAGCACGTCGCCCGCATGATCGAGAGCAGCGGCCTGGATCCGGCAATGCTGTGTTTCGAGCTGACCGAGAGCGCGGCCATCGGCAACCTGAACCGCGCCGAGGTGCTGATGCGGCGGCTGCGCAATCTCGGCTGCAATATTGCGCTCGATGACTTCGGCACCGGCCTGAGCTCGCTGGCGTATCTGCGTACGCTGCCGATAGGCATGCTCAAGATCGACGGCAGCTTCGTGCGTGATGTGCTCAAGGATCCGCGCGCGGAATCGATGGTGCAGGCGATCGCGCAGCTGGCGCGTGCCATGTCGCTGACGACCGTGGCCGAGTATGTCGAGACCGACGAGATCCGCACCCGCATCACCGCCCTGGGCGTGGACTACGGCCAGGGATTTGCGATCGGGCGGCCGGTGCCGCTGGTGGACGTGGTGGCCGAGTTGCCGGTGTACGCGGCCGCGGCGCATCCGAGCGGTGTCTGGCCGGCCAGCGTCAACGCCGCATGAGCAGCGCCCGACGGACGGCGGCTGACCGCCGTTGGTCAACTCCGCGCCGGCTGCTGTCCCCTTATTTGGGTCCGCGGCCCGGGCCTTGTAGTATTCCGGTTATGTTGCCACGCGCACGGCTGGTACTTTCGCTGTTGGTCGGTCTGCTGCTCGGCTTATCGCTGTCGGTGGCCTCGCGGGTGGCGGCCGAACGCAGCCCGGCGGATGCCGCTGCCGCCGCGCCTTCGGCCGCCGGCGCCGCGCTGCCGTGGAAGGATGCGCGGCTGCTCGCCGAAGTGATGCAGCGGGTGCGCGACAACTATGTCGACCCGATCGACGACCATCAGCTGCTGCAGAACGCCATTCGGGGCATGGTCGAGGCGCTGGATGATCACTCGACTTTCATGACCCCGGATGAATTCGACGACATGAAAGTCAGCACCAGCGGCACCTATGCCGGCATTGGTGTCGAGGTGGTGGCGGGCAAGGGTGGCGTCAGCGTGGTACGGCGCATGGCCGGCTCGCCCGCCGAGCGGGCCGGAATCCAGAACGGCGACATCATCGTAAAGATCGACGACATTGCGGTCGACCCGGCGGATCTGGACTCGGCGATCGCACGCATGCGCGGTCCCGACGGCAGCCCGATCCGGCTCGCCGTGCACCGCGACGGCTCCTCATCGCTGCTCGAGTTCAAGGTCGAGCGTGCGCACGTGAAGTTGCACAGCGTCGCCGCCGAGTTGCTGACGGCGGACATCGGCTACCTGCGGATCACCAGTTTCACCGATACCACCGCCAGCGAACTCGAACGGGCCGTGGCCAGGCTCGAGCACTCGCGCGCCAGGAACCTCGACGGCTTCATCATCGACTTGCGCAACGATCCAGGCGGCGTGCTCGATGCGGCCGCGCAGGTGGCCGATGATTTTCTCGATCACGGCACCATCGTTAGCGCCGAGGGCCGCACCGCGGACGCGCGGTTTCGTATCGAGGCCAAGCCGGGTGACATCACCAACGGCGCCCGACTGGTGGTGCTGGTCAACGGCGGCTCGGCCTCGGCCTCGGAAATACTCGCCGCCGCGCTGCACGACAACCACCGCGCCACGCTGATCGGCCGCCGCACCTACGGCAAAGGCTCGGTGCAGACGATCATGCCGCTGGCCGATGGCCAGGCACTGAAGATCACTACCTCGCGCTATTTCACGCCTGCGGGAATCTCGATCAATGGCGTCGGTATCGTCCCGGATACGGTGCTCGACGGCGCTGAACAGCCTCCGGCTGACCTCGACACGACCGACAAACCGACGCTGGCCCAGCGCGATACGCAGGTGGCGGCGGCACTGCAGGCCTTGAGCACGCCCACCAGCCTGGTGGCGGGCCGTGTCAGCGCCGCCACGGCGCGCTGATGGAATCTCGGCCGGCATGACACTACTGCACACGGCAGTCGATCTGGTGCTGCATCTGGATCGCCACCTGGTCGAGCTGCTGATGCGCTACGACGTGTGGATCTACGGCATCCTGTTCGCGATCATCTTTGCCGAGACCGGACTGGTGGTGGCGCCGTTTCTTCCCGGCGACTCGCTGCTGTTCGGCGTCGGCGCGCTCGCCGCCATGGACCGCAGCGGCAGTCTGCAGGTCGGCTGGGCGTTCGTGCTGCTGGCCACCGCCGCCATCGCCGGCAACTCGGTGAATTACGCCATCGGCCGCGCTCTGGGCCAGCGGGCGTTCAGCGGACGTTATCGGTTCTTCAAGCTCGCCTATCTGCAGCGTACCGAAGCCTATTTTCGCCGCCACGGCGGCCTGACCGTGCTGCTGTCGCGCTTCACGCCGATCGTGCGCACCTTCGCGCCGTTCGTTGCCGGCATCGGGCGCATGCCGTACCTGCATTTCCAGTGCTTCAATATTGTCGGCGGAGTATCGTGGGTGGCGTTGTTTCTGTTCGGCGGCTTTGCTTTCGGCAATCTGCCGTGGGTCAGGAATAATTTCGGGCTGGTGACGCTGCTGGTGATTGCCGCCTCGCTGCTACCATTGCTGCTGGTGGCGCTGCGCGATCGCGCCAGTCGTGCCGCCGGCGCGGGTAGTGGCTAAAGGGCGGCGCGGCACATGGCGCACCAAACACGCGGTTACGCGCATCGCGTCGATCTGCGCGCCGACATCGCCGATGTCTGGCGCGCGCTGATCG
>DATNNU010000128.1:0-2411 GCA_035601675.1 Steroidobacteraceae bacterium
GACGCGCTCGGCAACCTCGCTCATGGCGGCGCTCCGCTCGGGGGGACGACGGTCTCGTCGGGGGCGGTGCTGGCACCGCTATAGGGCGTCACCGGCGCCGGCGCAGCGTTGCCATCCCCCGGGGCCTCATCGCCGTTGCGCTTCCTCGATTTCTTGACGTCAGAGTCGGCGTCCGGGCTCAAGATGCCGCTCTTGGTGCGACCGTTTTCAATCGACGGCAACGGGTCCGCGGGGGCATAGGGCTGCAGCGGCAACTTCCGCGGGTCCTTATTCATCTTGCGCTGCTGGTCGCGCACGTAGTCGTACTTGACGTCGGTCTCGACACTCGCCTGGTTGTCGTTGCGCAGGATGTGCGGCTGCAGAAAGATCAGGAAATTGGTCTTGGTCTTGTGCGTATTGCGGGCGCGGAACAGTTCGCCGAGGAAAGGAATGGCGCCCAGCAGCGGCACCGACTGCTCACCGTTGGTGACACTGTCCTGGATCAGGCCGCCGAGCACCAGCGTGCCGCTGTCCTTGATGAGCACGCTGGTGGTGATCGCGCGCTTGTTGGTGATCAGGTCCACCGCGCCCTGGGCGGACGCGGCGAGACTTGAGCTCTCGACCTGCAGCTTGAGCAGTACCGTGTCGCCTTCACTGATGGTCGGCGTCACGGTCAGGATGGTACCGACCTCCTCACGCTGAATGGTCTGGAAGGCGCTGCCGGTGCCGTTGGTGGTCGAATACTGGCCGGTCAGGAACGGCACCTCCTGCGCCACTTCCATCTTCGCCTCCTGGTTGTTGCGGGTGACCACCGACGGGGTGCCGAGGATATTGGTGCGTGAATCGCCCTGCAGCGCCCGCAGCATCAGCGCGAAATTGACGCCGGAATCCTTCAGCCGGCCGATGCCGACCGTGGTGCCGGTGAGGGTGGCATTGGAAAGTCCGGTGCTGGTGGTCGTCGCCCCGGTGGTCGTCCCCGTGGTCGTGCCGGCTTGGGCGCTCAGGGCGGCCGTCACCAGATCGACAATCGAGCTGCCGCCCACCGGTGACACGAAGCCGCCGACGCCGACGCTGGCGGCCGAGCCGTCGATGGCCCAGTTCACGCCCAGATCCGCGGTCTTGTCCACCGTCACCTCGGCGATGATGGCCTCGACGTACACCTGCGGCTGGCGGATGTCGAGCTTGTCGATCACCGCATTGAGCGCGCGCATGCTGCGCTGGCCGGCGGTGATGACCAGCGCGTTGTTGGCCTTGTCGGCCCAGATGGTGGCTGTGCCGCCCGCCAGCGTGATAGTCGCCGGCCCGCCGGCGGCGGCCGCGGTCGGCGCCCCCGGCAACGGGGCGGTGTTGCCCTGGGCGTTCGGCTGCGGTTGGGTCGGCTGGCGATTGAGCAGCGCGGCATAGGCCGAGCTGGAACTGCTGCTGCTGCTGGTGCTCGACATCTGCTCTTTGAGCCGCGTCGCCAGGTCCTCGGCGTCGGAGAAGCGCAGGTAGCGCACCTGCGTTTCGCTGCCGGTATCGACCGGCGTATCGAGGTGCTTCACCAGCGCCTTGACGCGCGTGCGCACGTTGTCATCGCCGCTCAGCAGGATGCTGTTGGAGCGATCATCGGCGACGATCTTCAGGCTGCCGCCGCTCTCGCCGCTCTGCGCCAGCAGCGAGTTGAGCACGCGCGCGGTATCGGCGGCGGTCGCGCTGCGCAGCGTGATCACGTCGACGTCCGGATTTCCGACCTCATCGATGCGCGCGATGATGCGCATCATCCGATTCACGTTACTGGCGCGGTCGGAGATGATCAGGATGTTGGCGCCGGTCACGGCCGAGAGCTGCGCATTCTGCGGCATCAGCGGCCGCAGTACCGGCACCAGCTGCGCGGCGCCGACGTTCTTGACCGCGAGCACCTGCGTGACCAGCTCATCGGAGCTCGAACTCACGCTGTGCGGCAGGTCGTTTGCCGGATACTGGCGCATGTTGGCATCGGGAACGATCTTGACGACATTGCCGGCGGGCACGGCCACAAAGCCGTGCACCTGCAGAATCGCGAGGAACGCCTGGTAGAACTGGTCCGGCGTCATCGGCGTGGACGACAGCATCGTCACCTGCGCCCGCACGCGCGGGTCGACGATGAAGTTCTTGCCGGTCGCCATGCTGACCGCCTCGATGATCTGCGTGATGTCGGCGTCCTTGAAATTCGGCGTGATGCGCTGCGTGGCCGCTTGATCGCCACTGGCAGCGGCCCGTTGCGGACGCTGCTGCTCGCCGACCGCCAGCGCGCTGAGGCTCAACGCGGCGAGCGCGATCGCCAGGTGGCGCCGCATGCGCGCTGCACGCACGATCGTTGGTCTATGGGACATCAGTGCTCATTCCTGGGTATGTGCTAGCGGTCGCGATCGCTGTTGCCGCTGCCGCTGGGCGCGGGTGGCACAGCCGAC
>DATNNU010000129.1:0-2999 GCA_035601675.1 Steroidobacteraceae bacterium
TCCGATCTGTCACGATCAGCCACAGGTCCTCGGGCTCGCCGAGCAGCACGCCGGCAAAGCGCGCGCCGTCGGGCGGATCGAGCCGCCCCGACAACGGCTCGCCCTGCCCGCGCGCCGAGGGCAGGCTGTGCGCCGGCAGGCTGTAGGCGCGGCCGGTACTGTCGATGAACACCGCGAGCTGGGTGCTGCGGCCGCGCGCCGCCGCCTGGAAGGCATCGCCGGTCTTGTATGAAAGAGTGCGCGGGTCGATGTCGTGGCCCTTGGCCGAGCGTACCCAGCCGCCGGTCGACAGCACCACCGTGGCCGGCTCGTTCGCCAGCAGCTCGCTGTCTTCGATCGCCTGCGCCGCGGCGCGCTCGACGATGCGCGTGCGCCGCTCATCGCCGTATTCCTCGGCGTCGGCCGTGATCTCCGCGCGCACCAGTTTCCTGAGCTTGGCCTTGCTGCCGAGCAGCTCCTCGAGCTTCTCGCGCTCCTCAGCGAGCTCGCGCTGCTCCTCGCGGATCTTCATCTCCTCGAGCTTCGCCAGGTGGCGCAGCTTGGTCTCGAGGATCGCCTCGGCCTGCTCGTCCGACAGCTTGAAGCGCTTGATCAGCACCGGCTTGGGTTCATCCTCGCGGCGGATGATGCGGATCACTTCATCCAGATTCAGATAGGCGATCGCCAGGCCATCGAGGATGTGCAGCCGTCGTGCCACCTTGTCGAGCCGGTGCTGCAGCCGCCGGCGCACCGTGTGCTGCCGGAACTCCAGCCATTCGCTCAGCAGCGCCTTGAGTCCCATGACGCGCGGCCGGCCGTCGGTGCCGATCACGTTCAGATTGACGCGGTAGCTGCGCTCCAGATCGGTGGTCGCAAACAGATGTGCGATCAACTGTTCGACATCGACCCGGTTGGAGCGCGGCTCGATCACCAGCCGGGTCGGATTCTCGTGATCGGACTCGTCGCGCACGTCCTCGACCATCGGCAGCTTCTTGTCGCGGATCTGCTGCGCGATCTGCTCCAGCACGCGGCTGCCGGAGACCTGGAATGGCAGCTGCGTGATGATCACGTGACCGCTGTCCTTCTCGACTTCCCACACGGCGCGCGCCTTGTAGCTGCCGTTACCGCTGTCGTAGAACGTCACCAGATCGGCGCGCGGGGAGATGATCTCGCCACCGGTGGGCAGGTCGGGCCCCTTGACGTGCTTGAGCAGCGCCCGCGTGCTGGCCTCCGGATCATCGAGCAGATGAACACAGGCGGCGGCGATCTCGCGCAGGTTGTGCGGCGGGATGTCGGTCGCCATGCCGACCGCGATGCCGGAGGCGCCGTTGAGCAGCAGATTCGGCAGCCGCGCCGGCAGCATCAGCGGTTCATCCATGGTGCCGTCGAAGTTCGGCGCCCAGTCAACGGTGCCGTGCTCCAGTTCGGCCAGCAGCAGGTCCGCGTAGCGCGTCAGCCGCGCCTCGGTATAGCGCATGGCGGCGAACGACTTGGGGTCGTCGGGCGAGCCCCAGTTGCCCTGGCCGTCGACGATCGGGTAGCGATAGGAGAAATCCTGCGCCATGTGCACCATGGCCTCGTAGCAGGCCGAATCCCCGTGCGGATGAAATTTGCCGATCACGTCGCCGACCGTGCGCGCGGATTTCTTGTGCTTGGAGGCGGCCGAGAGTCCGAGCTCGCTCATCGCGTAGGTGATGCGGCGCTGCACCGGCTTCAGGCCATCACCCAGCGCCGGCAGCGCGCGGTCGAGGATCACGTACATCGAGTAGTCGAGATACGCTTTTTCGGTAAAGACGCCGAGCGCCCGCCGCTCCACGCCCTCGAAATTCACCGGCGGCTGCGCCATCAGATCAGCACCTCGGCCTTGTCGCCCTTGCTCTCCAGCCAGTCGCGCCGGTCGCCGGCGCGCTTCTTCGCCAGCAGCATATCCATCAGCTTGTCGGTATGATCCTTGGCCTCGATCGTCAGCTGCAGCAGGCGGCGCGTGCGCGGATCGATCGTGGTCTCGCGCAGCTGCGGCGGATTCATCTCACCCAGGCCCTTGAAGCGCGTGACCACGGGTTTGACGCGCGAGCGCTCCTCGGTCAATCGCTTGAGCGTGGCGTCGCGCTCCTCGTCATCGAGCGCGTACAGCACCTGCTTGCCGGCATCGATGCGATACAACGGCGGCATCGCCACATAGATGTGACCGCCGCTGACCAGCGGCCGGAAATGCCGCAGGAACAGCGCGCACAGCAGCGTGGCGATGTGCTGGCCGTCGGAATCGGCATCGGCCAGAATGCAGATCTTGTGATAGCGCAGCTCGCTCAGGTCGGACGAGCCCGGGTCGACCCCGAGCGCGATGGCGATGTCATGCACTTCCTGTGAGCTGCCGATTTCCCCGGGCTGCAGCTCCCAGGTGTTCAGGATCTTGCCGCGCAGCGGCATGATGGCCTGGAACTCGCGGTCGCGCGCCTGCTTGGCCGAACCGCCGGCCGAGTCGCCCTCGACCAGAAACAGCTCCGAGCGCACCGGATCCTGCGAGCTGCAATCGGCGAGCTTGCCGGGCAGCGCCGGGCCGTTGACGGCACGCTTGCGCACCACGCGCGCCGCCGCGCGTATGCGCTCCTGCGCATTCTCGATGGCGAACTGAGCGATGCGCTCGCCGGCATCCGGATGCTGGTTGAGCCACAACCCCGCCGCGTCGCGCGCGTGCGTCTCGACCAGTGCCGCGGCCTCGCGCGAGCCGAGCTTCTCCTTGGTCTGGCCCGCGAACTGCGGATCGCGGATCTTGATCGACAGCACGTAGCAGGCGCGATCCCAGATGTCCTCGGCGGTGAGCTTGATGCCGCGCGGCAGCAGGTTGCGAAATTCACAGAATTCGCGCACCGCATCGACCACGCCGGCGCGCAGCCCGTTGACGTGCGTGCCGCCACCGGTGGTCGGGATCAGATTGACGTAGCTCTCGGCGATCAGCTGCGCCGCATCGCTCGACCAGGCGAGCGCCCACTCCACCGCGTCATCGTCCGACACGTGTTTGC
>DATNNU010000130.1:0-4338 GCA_035601675.1 Steroidobacteraceae bacterium
CAGCTGCAGGCGGTCATGGCGGTGCAGAGCACGGCCGAGATCGATATGCGCGATTCCTGGCAGCGACTGCGTCGCCGTCTCGATACGCCCGCACAGCCGCAAGCCGCAGTGCGTAGCGGCCAGCGTCGGGCGCGCGGCATCGGCAAAGCCTGGATGCCGTGGCTGGTGGCGGCGATGGTGGTTCAGGCGATCGGCCTCGGGGCGCTCGGCGCCGCCTGGTGGTCGCGCCCGATGGCGCTCGAATCCACGCCGGCCGGCGCGGCAGGCGCCTATCGCACGCTGTCGGCGCCGGAAGTGAGCGCGCAGGCGGCAACGATTCGGGTCGTTTTCGCACCCGACGTCACGGTGGCGCAAGTGCAGGCCATGCTGGCCGGCGCCCGGCTGCAGGTTCGCGCGGGGCCCAGCGAAGTCGGGGTCTGGACCCTGGGGCCGTCTGGCGATTCGAACCGTACAGCGACCGAGGCGGCGCTGCGCGAACTTCGCGCCCGATCTGAGGTGCGCTTCGCCGAAGCCGTCGCAGGCGCGCCATAACGGCCCTAAGCCGCCATGAGCAATCAACGCCTGAAGCGATCGGCTCGAACAGCGGCGGCCTTCGCGGCGCTGTTGGCGGGGTTGGCCGGTTGCGCTGCCCCCGCGCGCGTGCCGGGTCCGAGCGTGCCGATTCGGGGCGTGACGGGCGGCGCTCTGAACGCTTCAGCCGAGCGCCTTATCCTGGTAACGATCGCCAATGACAGCGCGCTGATGCTCAGTGAGCCTGGCTCAACGCCGCATGGCTATGACGCTATCGGATTCTATGCCGTGAGCGATCAGGCGAAAGCGATCGGTGCGGCGCTGGGTCGCGACTATGGTCTGCAGCAGGTGCGTGACTGGCCGATCGCACCGCTCGGCGTGCACTGTCTGGTGTTCGCGGTGCCGTCGCAGGCTGATCGGGCGGCGCTGCTGCGCCGGCTGGCCGCCGATCGGCGCGTGCGTCTGGCGCAGCCGCTGCAGGTATTCGATGCGCTTGGCCGCCAGGCCGCCACCAGCCCCGAGGCCGGTGCCGCGGCCACGCCGCCGCTCAGCGCGCCGCAGCCACTCCTAACTATTCCGACCACCTTCGGCGCCGGCAGCGGCAGCCTTCGGGTTGCCGGTTATAACGATCCCTACATCGGGTTGCAGCACGGCTTTGCCGCCATCGAGGCCGGCGCCGCACAGCAGTGGTCGCGCGGCGAGGGCGTCCGCGTGGCCATCATCGACACCGGTGTCGAAGTGGGCCATCCGGATCTGGTCGGGCGCATTAGCGCTGCGCGCAACTTTATCGATAACGACATGAGCTCGTTCCAGACCGACCGGCACGGAACCGGCGTCGCCGGCATCATTGGCGCCGATGCCAACAATAATATCGGCATCGTCGGGGTAGCGCCGTCGGCGCGTCTGCAGATCTATAAAGCCTGTCAGCCGCTCCAGCCCAACGGCCTCGAAGCGCAGTGCAATTCATTTACCCTCGCCTTGGCGCTCGACGCCGCGATCGCGGCGCACGCGCAGATCGTCAATCTGAGCCTAGGCGGACCGGCCGATCCACTGTTGGCGCAGCTGGTCAGCTATGGCCAGCGCCGCGGCATGATCTTCGTCGGTGCGGTACCCGATGACGGGCGACTGGATGGATTTCCGCTCGGCATTCCCGGGGTCATCGCGGTCGATCAGGTCGGGCGCTCGGATGCATCGGCCGCGGTGCTGCACGCACCGGGCCGCGATATTCTGAGCCTGGCACCGGCCGGCGGTTACGATTTCGCCACCGGTTCCTCGTTCGCGGCCGCTCATGTCACCGGCGCGATTGCACTGTTGCGGGCGCGGGTACCGACTCTCGATGCAGCCATGCTGTTCGCCGTGCTCGACCGCACGCGCACGCACGATGAGCACGGCGACCGGATCAACATCTGCGCCGCCCTCGCCGCGGTACAGCCCCGGGATGCTTGCACGCACTCGGCAAGAGCGGTAGCGACGGCAACCTTCCTGCAGTGAACTTGCCGCTACGAGATGCGGCCGTCACTCGCGGTCCATCCGCCCTAGCGGGCGAGTCAGCAAGCCTGGCACCGGTTCGGCCGGCGTCTCGCGGGCGTCAGGGCAGTCGAGTGGCGCCGCGGCTCTCGTCCCGGTGCGGGTGTCGAGGCGTTGCATAAAGTTCCGGATCGTCCAGGGCAGTGCGCACGGCGTGCATAGCCGGCGGTCGCGGCGGATGCCCCGATAGCCATTTCAATATGCGCCGGCCGTGGGACATTTCCGACCAGGAATTACGCGCTGCCCACGCCTGCTCCGAGCGGACAGCCACGCGCTTGTCGAGCAGCTCCCGGCTCGGTATGACGCGAGCGAGCACGTAGCTGAGCTTCTCGGAGATCGATGTCGACCACGCGATGCCAGGAAAGGCTTCGATCCTCAGCGTGGAAAAGGAGACCTCCGAGATCGTCTGCCGCCGGGACACGCCTCTCAATGCACGCGGGCAGTCCGGTCTCAAAGCCGCAAGGATCGCGGCCGGGACCGCTTGCGGGTAATAGCGCGCCAGCAGCTCCAGCGGTGGGACCGCCCACCACAACGCTCGATCGTGGCCTCGGATCGCCAGCAGCTGCGCCCAATCATCCTCGCGCATCCGCCCGGCCAGCAGCGCAAGGTCATGAAGCTGTATGAGACGCAGCGCCCGCTCCACCATGCTGCCGGCGGCGTGCAGCAGCAGGTGGGTGAACAACGCCACCGCCGACGGATAGCCGTTGAGGCCTGGATGCGGCGCTGGCGGGAACATCAGCTCGGAGACGTCCGCGGTGTTCAGCGGCAGCCGCTCGGCGATCCTGGTGTGCAGGTCGATCTTGATCGGACGGTCGGCATGCTCGCCTAAGCTGACAGCGGCTTTGCGCACGACGGCCATGGCGAGTTCCGCGGGCTCAAATTCGCGGTGTTTCCAGCTGACCGACGTATCGAGATATCCCAGAACCTGCAGCAGTTGCTTCATCCGCTCGGTATCGCTTTCCGGCACCAGCAGATCCACATCCGCCATCGGCCGTTCACCGACCGCGTACAGGCCGAGCCGATGCAGGGCAGCTCCCTTGAGCGGCACGATGGCAATACACGCGCGACGCGCCTGCTCATCGATGCGCGCCAGCAACGTCGTGATGCGCTGCTGGCGGACCGCGGTGTGCATGCGCTGCTGGGTGACAAACTGTTCCCATTCGCGAGGACCGCGCCAGCGCAACACCCCGGCCAGCAGAGGCGAGACGCCGTGCAGGACAGCGGCGGCACGGGCCATGCTCCACTCGAAGTCGGTCCAGTTCGGGCAGTGGCTGGTCGGGTGCAGCAGTTCGGCGGCGAACAACTCCGTCGCCTGGCGCAGGGCAAGCTCTACGCGCGGCAGCGGCGGTAGCGTCGTCAAGTCACACCGCCAGCGCGGTATCGGAATCGAAGGCGGTGCCGGCATCGCGTCGATACTGCGGTTCGCGCGCTATCAGGCTGTCCCAGCGCCCCTGCAGCGACTGTTGCCCCTGGTTTGCATTCAGTTGCTGCGCGGATACCTGGTCGTGCAGCAGCTCACGGACCGCACGATAGAACTCGGAGCGATACGTTCCATGGAACATCATTTCCAGATCGTTGCTCTCCTGCCAATGAGTCTTGGTGCCCAGCTGCGCTTTGACCTGGTCGTAGAACGGCGTGCCTGGCAGCGGATAGGAGACGCTGACGCCGATGTCGTCCGGCTGTGCCAGCTCGATCAGATCGCGGGTCGCCAGGATGTCCTCGAGCTGTTCGCCCAGATAGCCGATCTGAATGAAAAAGCCGACCCGGATGTTTTCAGCCTTGAGCCGCGCCCGCGCGGTCAGGATTTCCTCGACCGTGATGCCCTTGTTCATCGCATTGAGCACCCGCTGGCTGCCGCTTTCGGCGCCGATCCAGGCTTCGGCGCAGCCGGCTTGCCTGAGCGCACGCGCCATCGCGACGCTGATCAGGTCGGCACGCGTCTGGATGGTGAAGGGTAGCGCGCCGCCTTCGGCGCGGGTCGCCTGCGCGAACTCGGTGATCCAGTCGACCCGGAATCCGAAGATATCGTCGGCAAACCAGATGTGGTCGGGATGGAACCGGCGCTTCAGATCGGCCATTTCAGCGGCGACTCCGCGAGCGCTGCGTTGCAGGTATCGGTTGCCCCAGATCGGCTTGGAGCACCAGTTGCAACGAAACGAACAACCGCGCGAGGCGGCCATGTTCAAGCTAAAAAAACCATGCGCCCGGTTCCACACTGTGCGATAGCGCTCAACGTCGATCAGGTCCCAGGCCGGCGGCTCGACGGGCTGCAGATTGGACGACGGCTTGGCGCCGCGGGCC
>DATNNU010000131.1:0-8281 GCA_035601675.1 Steroidobacteraceae bacterium
GTAGGCGCTGGCTGAGAACTGCGCGGTAGCCTGCGTGCGCTGGTATTGAAGCGATAGGCTCGCGCGCTGCGTCAGGCCGCCGTCAGTCGGATCGAGCGTGCCGAAACGATCGGCAACCAGGCCGTCGTTGATCGCGCGCACGGGTATATCAGTCGTGCTGGTCCACAACTGGTGGTAGTACATGCCGGTCAGCGAATAACCGTTGTGCTCGTCTGCCTGGCTGTAGCGCAGTACCGCGTTCTGCTTGCGCGCATCGTCCGGGGTGAGAAAAGGACCGTCGTAGTGCTGCACTTCAGCGGCGGCCAATAAGCTTCCGCCGCCCGCCGCTGCCGAGCCGGCGGCCAGGTAGCGCTGGAAATCCAGCGTTCCGGCAGTCACGGATAGCTGATCGGCGATGCGGTCGCGATAGCGGACACGCACCGAGCCGACTGCGCCAAAGTCCCCGACCGAGGCGTAATAGGGTCCCTTGGTATAGCTGATCCCGTCCGCGAGTTCCGGAATCACGAAATTCAGATCGGTATAGCCTTGTCCATGCGCGTGCGTCGGCTGGTTGACCGGCATGCCGTCGACGAAGGTCGCCAGGTCCGTGCCGTGATCGAGATTGTAGCCCCGCATCAGGAACTGATTGGCCTTGCCCTCACCGCTGTGCAGCGTGACGATCAGGCCCGGGACCGTTTCCAGCAGTTGACCCGGCCGATAGGCCGGCGTGAGCTGCAGCTCATGGTCCGCTACCACGCCCTCGCTCGCGCTCGCGGCGTTTCCGAGCAACGCCAGGCGTTCGGCGGTGATGGTGACTTCGCTCAGCGTTATTGCCCCCGGGGTCATTGCCTGTGGCGTCAGCGCCGTGCCGGCGGGCTCGATCGGCAACCCGGCGCGCGCCATGACGCTGCCCAGCAGGTTCGCGATGCCGATGCTGCACAGCATGCCGGTGCGCGCAAGACGGGATGTGCCGGGGCGCAGACGATCGCGTGGCATGATGATAGGAGAAGTCCCTTTGACGCCCCGGCGGCGACGCCATGGCCGCGGGGATCCGCCGGTTGGCGCCGATAACGCTCAATAGCTGATACGTTATCGACCCGATAACGGATGCATGGCATCAGTGGCAGGCGTGCCGGGGTCGGCTGGCCGGCCGAGCGCGTCGGCTGGCTAGCCGCTGCGCTTGAGGCGTTCGATTTCCTCACGCAGCGATCGGACTTCGGTTTCCAGCGCGCCCAGGCGATCGGCTTGTGAGTCGGCGGGTGATTCCGACGGCGGCGCGGCCGATAACGAGGGCGCTGCCGACGCGGCGGGCGCGCTGATCTCGGGGCTGTGAGCGCCGAACAGATGTGCGTAGCGCGTCTCGCGCCTGCCGGGCTCGCGCGGCAGACGCCGCACCAGCGGCCCGGACTCCCGCTGAGCCAGTGCTTCCAGCGTCGCTTCCGCGGCCCCGGCATCGGCGAACTCAGCCATGCGCGCCGCGCGAGTGCGCAACTCGCCCGGTGTCTGCGGACCGCGCAGCAGCAGCTCGCAGACAATGGCGCGCTCCTGCGGCGTGAACTGCAATACGCTGAACTCGGTGTTGCAAAAGCGCTGTTGATACTTCGCCACCCGGCTGCCGAAGCCGGATTTCTCCAGCAGCAGGTGCTTGCGCGACAGGCCATCGATCAGCGACTGGACTTCCGCCGCGGGCAGCTGCAGCACCGGATCGCGATTGCTCTTCTGATTGCAGGCATTGGTCAGCGCATTGAGCGACATCGGATACTGCTCGGGCGTGGTGATCTGCTTCTCAATCAGGCAGCCGATCACGCGCGCCTCGAAGGCCGACAGCTCGATACTCATCCGATCATTATAGAGGTCGTGTCACACGGACGCATGCTGCAGTAGAATGCGCTCGATCATGCGAACAGCTACCAGCACCGTCGGACACGCTCGCCTGGTCGAGGAAGTCGTCTCGGGCCAACGCTCGGCACGGCCTTTCGATGTCCGCGTGCGCGAATCCTGGCGTCGCTGCCTGTCGGACTATCGACTCAGTCCCGACCAGACGCAGCATCCGGCAGTGGTCTCGATCGCGCAGCTGCGGCAACGGCGCGACCGCGCCGATCCGTTGTGTTCCATTGCACGCATCGAGATGGCCGCGCTGGCGCGGCTGCTGAACGCTCCGGTTGGCGTCATGCTCACCGATCACGAGGGCGTGATTCTCGGTTATACCGGGGCCGCGAATTTTGCCGAGATCGCGCGCCGCGCCGGCCTGCGCGAGGGGGCGATATGGAGTGAAGCGGCGCAGGGCACCAACGGCATGGGCACCTGCCTGGCAATGCGTGAGCCGGTGCTGATAGAGGCCGACGAACACTTTTTGGCCAAGAACGTGGCCTTGACCTGCTGCGGAGCGCCGATACTCGATAGCTGCGGTCAGCTGGTCGGAGCGCTGAATATCTCCGGTCATTTGCGGCTGTCGGCCGCGCCGACTCTGGCGCTAGTGAGGCTGGCGGTGCAGAACATCGAGAATCGGGCGCTGCTCGCGCAGCACCGCCGGGATCATCTGTTGCGCTTTCATCCGCACCGCGAATTCATTTCGACAGCGGGCGAGGGCATTCTTGCGATCGCCGGCGACGGCCGCGTGGTCGGGGCGAATATGGCGGCGCTTGAGTGGCTGGGCGTGTCGGCGCACAGCGGGCTGTGCGGGCAGTGGGTCGAGCAGTTGTTTGGTCTGGACCTCGCCATGCTCGAGACGCTGCAGGGCGATCCGGCGTCGGCCACGCCATTGCCGCAGCGTGATCGCGGCTCGCTGTGCTACGGCATCGTCCAGCGGCCGCAGTTGCCGGGAAAGTCCTCGGCCAACGCTGCGCCTGCTGCGGCCGCGGCCGGTGCGCTGCCGCGTATCGATGCGCTGGCGCAGGCGGAGCGCAAGGTGCTGCGCGAAGTGCTGGAAAGCTGCCGCTGGAACGTCAGCCTGGCGGCGATGCAGCTCAACATCAGTCGCCGGACACTGCATCGAAAGCTCAAGGCGCATGGCATGCGCCGCTATTCGGCCTGGGATAGCGGCATCGGCGCCGATTGAGCGCGAGCGGCTCACTGCGTCAATCCTGGCACAGAGTTCTGGCCATGCGCCTGTTGCCTCTAAGATCGGCTGCTAACGTCGAGGGCTTCGATCCGATGACCGGTGATGGTTTCATCCGCAGCATAATGGTGTACTGATCTTGGAAGCGCTCAGCGAGCACCGATGTTTTGACGGCATTCAGGGGTTCTACCGCCACAGCTCGCAGGTGATCGGCCTGCCGATGCGATTTGCCGTGTTTCGTCCGCCGCAGGCCGAGCACGGCCCGGTGCCGGTGCTGTTCTACCTCGCGGGTCTGACCTGCACCGAAGAGACCTTCGTGATCAAGGCTGGTGCCCAGCGCAAAGCCGCCGAACTAGGTCTGATGCTGGTGAGCTGCGATACCAGCCCCCGCAACACCGGTATCCCCGGCGAGGCGGACGACTGGGAGTTCGGCGCCGGGGCGGGATTTTATGTCAATGCCACGCAGGAACCCTGGTCGCGCAACTTCCGCATGTATGACTACGTGCTGGACGAACTGCGCGCGACGGTGCTGGGCAACTTTGCGGCAAAGCCCGATCGGGTCGGGATTTTCGGTCACTCGATGGGAGGGCACGGAGCGCTGGTACTGGCGTTGCGCAACCGCCAAGTCTACAAATCGGTTTCAGCGTTGGCCCCGATCTGCTCACCGACCCGCTGTGCCTGGGGACAGAAGGCGCTGCCGCGCTACCTGGGCGAGGACCGCTCGACCTGGGCACGCTACGATACTGTGGAACTGCTGAAATCCCACGGTAAACAGGTATATCCGGAGATCCTGGTGGATCAGGGCCTGGCGGATAAGTTCCTGCAGCAGTCGCAGCTGCTGCCGGAGCTGCTAGAATCGGCCTGCGCCTCGGTCGGCCAGCCGCTGCGGCTGCGCCGCCACGAGGGTTATGACCACGGCTACTTCTTCATCTCCAGTTTCATTAGTGATCACCTGCTGTTTCATGCTGCCGCGCTGGGCGCGGTGCCGTGAGCCGCGCACGCTCGTGCCGCACACGGAAGAGTAGAATGGGCCGCATCCACAGCGGCCCGGACTCACGCCTGTCCCGGGCGCAGCACGCAAGGAGAAACCGTTTGGCCAATTCCACGCCAGCGCTACCCGGAGCGCAGTTGCCTGCCGCGGAACGTCCGCGCGCCACGCCGGGCCAGGACACTCGGCGCAGCCGCGAACCGCTGCAGGCCGTGACGGCGCAGCGCATGGACGGCGAGGCGACCCACGAGGTGAGCGAAATACTGGCCGCCGAAGTTCCGGTGGCGATGCAATACAATGCCCGCCCGCATGCGGTCATGATGGCCACGCCGTCGAACCTGGATGATTTCGCGTTCGGTTTCGCCCTGACCGAACGCATTATCGCATCGGTGTCGGAGCTGACGCTGGCCGATACGCTCTGGACCGAGCACGGGGTGGCGTTGGAGATGCTTATTCCGCAGCAACGTTTCCTGCTGCTGCAGACCCGGGAACGCAACCTGACCGGCCGCACCGGCTGCGGCCTGTGCGGGACGGCCACGCTCGAGGCCGCGATCCGGCCGGTGCGCCGGGTCGAGCCGCGCGGACCGCGCGCCGACGTGCAGGCACTGCGGGACGGCATGCGCCGCCTGGCCGCGCTGCAACCGTTCAACGACGCCAGCGGCGCGGTGCACGCGGCGGCGTTGCTGACCACCGACGGCGGCTTCACGGTGCGTGAGGACGTCGGCCGCCACAACGCGATCGACAAGGCGGTCGGCGCCGTGATGCGCGCCGGACAGGTGCCGCACAGCCTGCTGGTGACTTCGCGCGCCTCTTACGAAGTGGTCCACAAAGCGGCCGAAGTCGGCTGCCGTCTGGTGGCGGCGATTTCCGCACCGACCGCATTGGCGCTGCGACTGGCGCAGGAGGCGGGTGTGACGCTGGTCGGCTGGACACGGCCGCCGCGGTTGACCGTCTATTGCGGAGCGTTGTGATGAGCGAGCGCAAGCGCGTGCCGATTCCGATCCGGGTCGAGCCCGGCGCGGACCTGCCGGCCGCCGAACGCAGCGCGGTGCTCGAGGCGGTGAATCAGAATCGCACGCTCGAGGGCGCACTGCTGCCGATCCTGCACGCGATCCAGGAGCGCATCGGCTGGATTCCGCCGCGTGTGCTGCCGTTGATCGCCCACGAGCTGAACCTGTCGCGCGCGGAAGTCCACGGCGTGGTGAGCTTCTATCATTACTTCCGGCAGCACCAACCGGGTCAGCATGTGATCTACCTGTGCCGCGCCGAGGCCTGTCAGGCGGTAGGCGCCGTCAGTCTGGAAGCGCACGCCAAGCGTGCGCTGGGCACTGAATTTCACGGCACCAGCGGCGATGGCCGCTATACCCTCGAGCCGGTCTATTGCCTTGGCAACTGCGCCAGCGGGCCGTCGCTGATGATCGACCGGGAACTGCATGGACGCATGACCCCGGAGCGCTTCGATGAACTCATCGGCGCCATCGGCGCATGAGCGTGACGGTTTACATTCCGCGTGAGGCCACGGCGCTGTCGCTGGGCGCCCAAGCCGTGGCGCGCCTGCTGAGCGAGGAGGCGGCGCGACGCCAGGATTCCGTGCAGATCGTGCGCACCGGTTCGCGCGGCCTGTTCTGGCTCGAGCCGTTGATCGAGGTGCAGACCAGCGCGGCGCGCATCGCCTACGGTCCGGTGCAGGCCGCCGACGTACCCGGCCTGTTCGCGGCGGGCTTTCTCACCGGCGGCAAGCACCCTCTGAACCTCGGCCCGGTGGAATCGATACCGTATCTGAAGAATCAGGAACGTCTGACCTGCGGCCGGCTGGGCGTCATCGATCCGGTCAACCTAGACGACTATCGCGCGCACGGCGGCTACCACGGGCTGAAGAACGCGCTGGCGATGGAGCCGGCCGCGATCGTCAAGCAGGTCACCGATTCGGGATTGCGCGGCCGCGGCGGCGCCGCGTTTCCCACCGGCATTAAGTGGAAGACGGTGCACGATGCGCCGGGCACGCAGAAATACATCGTCTGCAACGCCGATGAAGGCGACTCGGGCACGTTTTCCGACCGCCTGCTGATGGAGGGCGACCCGTTCTGCCTGATCGAGGGCATGACGATCGCCGGCCTGGCGGTCGGCGCCACGCGCGGCTACATCTATCTGCGCTGCGAGTATCCGCACGCCCAGGACACGATGACCCAGGCGATCGCTATCGCCTATGCTGAGGGGTATCTGGGCGCCGATGTGCTCGGTTGCGGCCGTGCCTTCGACCTGCAGCTTCGCATGGGCGCCGGCGCCTATATCTGCGGGGAGGAAACCTCGCTGCTGGAATCGCTGGAAGGCCGCCGCGGCCAGATCCGCTTCAAACCGCCGCTGCCGGCACTCAAGGGCCTGTTCGGCTGTCCGACCGTGGTCAACAACGTGATCAGCTTCGCCAGCGTGCCGATCATCCTGCAGCGCGGCGCGCCGTTTTATCGCGACTACGGCATGGGCCGCTCGCGCGGCAGCCTGCCGATCCAGCTCGCAGGCAACATCGCGCGCGGCGGTCTGGTGGAACGGGCGTTCGGGGTGACGCTGCGCGAGCTGTTGTACGACTACGGCGGCGGCACGCGCTCGGGGCGCCCGATTCGGGCGGTCCAGGTAGGAGGACCGCTCGGCGCTTATTGGCCGGAATCGAAGTTCGATACGCCAGTGGACTACGAGGCATTCACCGCCGGCGGCGGCATGCTCGGCCACGGCGGGATCGTGGTGTTCGATGATACGGTCGATATGGCGGCGCAGGCGCGCTACGCGATGGAGTTTTGCGCCATTGAGTCCTGCGGCAAATGCACGCCGTGTCGCATCGGCTCGACCCGCGGCGTTGAAGTCATCGATCGGCTGGTCGCCGGGGATCGTGCTGCGATGCAGCAGACTTTGCTCCGGGACTTGTGTGACACAATGCTTAATGGATCGCTTTGCGCGCTCGGCGGTCTGACACCTTATCCGGTACTCTCGGCCCTGGATTATTTCCCGGAAGATTTTTCAAAACCTGCCGCGCTTCAGGCGGCGAAGCGTTAAGAGTCAACCACTATGCAATCAATCGCAGAACGGGATTTTGGGACACCGAAGAGTCAGTCGGTCAGGCAGGTGAGCCTGACGATCGACGGTCGTGAGGTCACGGTGCCGGCGGGTACCTCGGTGCTGCGCGCCGCCGCGGAGGCGGGCCTTTCGATCCCCAAGCTGTGTGCCACCGATCTGCTCGAGGCCTTCGGCTCCTGCCGCATGTGCCTGGTACAGGTCGAGGGCATGAAGGGCTTCCCGGCGTCCTGCACCACCCCGGTGGCCGAGGGCATGAAGGTCACGACCCAGAACGACAAGATCGGCAATATCCGCCGCGGCGTGATGGAACTGTACATCTCCGATCACCCGCTCGACTGCCTGACCTGTCCGGCCAACGGCCACTGCGAGCTGCAGGACATGGCCGGCGCGGTCGGTCTGCGCGAAGTTCGCTATGGCTACACCGGCGCCAATCACCTGGATGCACCGAAGGACGAATCCAACCCGTATTTCACCTTCGATCCCAGCAAGTGCATCGTCTGTTCGCGCTGCGTGCGCGCCTGCGACGAACAGCAGGGCACGCTGGCGCTGACGATTCAGGCCCGCGGCTTCGACTCCAAGGTCGCAGCGAGCCAGGACGACTCGTTCCTGGACTCCGAATGCGTCTCCTGCGGCGCCTGCGTGCAGGCCTGCCCGACGGCGACGTTGTCGGAGAAATCGCTGATCAAGGCCGGACAGGCCGAGCACAGCGTGATCACGACCTGCGCCTACTGCGGCGTCGGCTGCTCGTTCCGCGCCGAGATGCAGGGCGAGGAAGTGGTGCGCATGGTGCCGAACAAGGACGGTCACGCCAACCACGGCCACAGCTGCGTCAAGGGGCGCTTTGCGATTGGCTACGCGACGCATCCGGATCGCATTACCCGGCCGATGATCCGCGCCACCATCTCCGAGCCGTGGAAGGAAGTGAGCTGGGAGGAGGCCATCGCCCACGCAGCCTCCGAGCTGCGGCGCATTCAGAAGAAGTACGGCCGCGACAGCATCGGCGGCATCACTTCGAGCCGTTGCACCAACGAGGAGACCTACCTGGTGCAGAAGCTAGTGCGCGCCGGCTTCGGCAATAACAACGTCGACACCTGCGCGCGCGTCTGTCACTCGCCCACCGGCTATGGACTGAAGCAGACGATGGGCGAGTCGGCCGGTACGCAGGACTTCGATTCGGTGATGGACAGTGA
>DATNNU010000132.1:0-2222 GCA_035601675.1 Steroidobacteraceae bacterium
GGGCCTGATATCTGGCGTCGCGGTGGCAGCCAAGGCGCTGTCAGCGCGCATCGGGATTATCGGCGTGCAGACCGAGAGCTATCCGTCGATGTCCGCGGCGCTCAAGGGCGAGGAGGCCACATGCCACGGCAATACGATTGCCGAAGGCATTGCCGTCAAGTCCGCCGGTGTACTGACGCGCGAGGTGGTGCGAGCGCTGGTGCAGGATATCGTGCTGGTCGGTGAGAACGAGCTGGAACACGCGGTGGCACTGTTGCTCAACGTCGAGAAGACCGTGGCCGAGGGCGCCGGGGCCGCAAGCCTCGCTGCCGTGCTGGCGCAGCCGGAGCGCTACCGCGGCCGCAACGTCGGGCTGATTCTGTCGGGCGGCAATATCGACCCGCGCCTGCTGGCCTCGGTGATCATGCGCGAGCTGGTACGCGAGCAGCGCATCGTCACACTGCGCATCCCGATTTTCGATCAGCCGGGCGCGCTCGCCAAAGTCACTCAGGCGGTGGGCGATCACGGCGGCAACATCCTGGACGTGTTTCACCGCCGGCTGTCGAGCAATGTGCCGGCAAAGTCGGCGACACTGGAGCTCAGCTTCGAGGCGCGAGACGCACAGCACGCCCAGGGCATAATCGCGGCCATCCGTGCGGCTGGATTCGAACCCACGGTTCTGCCGGCCTGAGGCGCTAGCAGGCCTGGCTCGTGTGCCGCAGGCGCCAGCGGCGCAGTCCGTAGAGCAGCAGCGCCAGCGCGAGGATGATGGCCAGACCGAACAGGTCGGCGCGCGCCGCGGTTGCGTACATCAGCCAGGCATTCGCGGCCAGAGCCGCGAGCGGCACCACCGGCCCGCCCGGGATCCGGAATGGCGCGCCGTCGCTGTGTACATCGCGCGCCCGCAGCGCCATCACCGCGATCGCGCACAGCATGTAGAGCACGAAGGCGTTCAGATTCGAAAAGATCGCCAGCCGTTCGTAGGTGCCGGTCAGGGCCAGGGCTGCGATCAGGCAGCCGTGGACGATGATCGCAATGTGCGGAGTGCGATAGCGCTCATGTACGGCGCACAGCGCCGCCGGCAGAAAGCCGTCGCGCGCGTAGGCAAAAATGGAGCGCGGCGTCGACAGAATATTCGCGCTCAGATAGCCGAGCATCGAAATGGTCGCGGCGACGATCATCAGCGTATGCCCGGGGGCGCCGCTGAATACCGCCGCGGCCTGCGCCAATGGCGTGACGGTCTCGGCCCCCAGACGCGCGCCTTCGATGCCGAGCGCGACCCACTGTATGGCCAGATAGAGAACCGTCGCCGCTCCCAGGGCCAGAAAGGCCGCGCGTGGCACCGTGCGCCACGGGGCACGCACTTCGCCGCTCGGCGCCAAGGCCGACTCGATGCCGGTAAACGCAAAGATGACCAGTCCTGCCGTACCGAGTACGTTGGCCGCCGACGGCGGCTGTTGCCATACCAGGTTGGAGCGCTGCACGAAAGCGGCGCCAATCACAACGAAGGCGATCAACGGGGCGATCTTGGCGACGGTGATGAATTCCATCGCGCGGGCGCTATTGCGTACGCCGCGCACGTTGACCACGGTGAATACGGCGACGACAGCCAGAATAAGCGTCACGTACCAGCCGCTCCAGCCGAGCCCGAGCATCGCAATCACCGTGCGTGCGAACAGTACCGCGACCGCGGCGCCGCCAAACAGGCCGACGAAGAACAGCACCGCACCGGCGATGAAGCCGATGAAGGGACCGAGCGCGGTCTCGACGTAGGCGTAGACCCCGCCGGTAACGGACACACGGCTGCCGGCTTCGGCCAGACACAGCAGCACCAGTCCCATCACCACCATGCAGATCAGATAGGCCAGCGGAGCGGCGGCGCCCAGGCGCGCGACGGCCAGGGCCGGCAGTACGAAGATGCCGCTGCCGACCGTGTAGTTGAAAATGGTGGTGGCGAGCTGCCGCACGCCGAGCGCGCGCAGCAACCGTGCTTCGTTCTGTTCTCGCCCAGCCGGGGCCTGCATCCGGAGAAGCCTAACAGAGTCGGGCGGTCGATTTCCCCGCTCAAACTACCTTGCGCAGCTCGCTGTGTTGCGCCGGGACCGCAGGTGGCGGCGCTGACGCGACCGGCGCGGCCGCGGCGGCGGGCTTTGCGGCGCCTTTGGCGGTGCGGAACGGCGCGCTGCGCCGCGCCAGTGCTTCGGCCTGTTCCTTAAGGTTGCGCGTGGCCGCCGAGGCTTGTT
>DATNNU010000133.1:0-2238 GCA_035601675.1 Steroidobacteraceae bacterium
GCACCGCGATGGGCAGCAACGTCGCCTATTGCGCTTCCAAGGCGGCGCTGGACAATATGACCCGCTCGCTGGCACGTGCGCTGGCGCCGCGCATCCGCGTGCTCTCGGTGTCGCCGGGGCTGGTGGATACCGAGTTCGTCAAGTCGCTCGATCAGGCCTGGCGCGATGAGCAGGCCGCGCGCACGCCGCTGCGCCGGCTGGCGCGGCCGGCGGAAGTGGCCAGCGCCGTGGTGGCCGCGGTGACACAACTGACCTTCACCACGGGTGCGGTCATCGCGGTGGACGGCGGGCGGCCGCTCAATTGATCCGGATAGGAGACGGTTGGTGAAACTGGCGACGCTCCAAGGCGGCAGCATCGATGGCAAGCTGCTGGTGGTATCGAAAGACCTATCGCGCGCGGTGGTAGCCGTGTCGATAGCCCCGACGCTGCAGCAGGCGCTCGATAGCTGGCAGGCCTGTGAGCCGAAGCTGCAGTCGCTGTCTGCCGCTCTCAATGAGGGTCATGCCGCGGGCTCGTTCGCGCTCGACGTGACACAGCTGGTCGCACCGCTGCCGCGGGCCTGGCAGTGGCTCGATGCGTCGGCGTTTCACAGCCACGGCGATCTGATGGAACAGGTGTTCGGCCTGGCGCCGCCGCCGGAGAAGCACACCCGGCCGCTGATGTACCAGGGCGGCAGCGACGACTTTCTCGGACCCGCCGCCGATGTGCCGCTGCCCTCGGAAGAGGACGGCATGGACTTCGAGGGCGAGGTCGGAATCATCGTCGATCGCGTGCCGATGGGCACCCGCGCCGGCGCGGCCGGCGCCCATATCAAGCTGCTGGTGCTGCTCAACGACTGGAGCCTGCGCGTGCTGGCCGGCAAGGACATCAAGACCGGGTTCGGTTTCATGCAGTCAAAGCCCGCGACCAGCTTCGCACCGGTTGCGGTCACCCCCGATGAGCTCGGCGACGACTGGCGCGACGGACGCGTGCGGCTGCCGATCCGCGTGCAATGGAATGGCAAGGAGTTCGGCCACCCGGACTGCGGCGCCATGGGTTTCAGCTTCGAGCAACTGATCGAACACGCCGCGCACACGCGCAATCTGAGTGCCGGCACCATCATCGGCTCGGGCACGATCTCGAACCCGGACTACCGTACGGTCGGCTCGGCGTGCATCGCCGAGCGGCGCGGCATCGAACTGGTCGATCTGGGCAAGTCGCGCACCGACTACCTGAAATTCGGCGATCGGGTGCGCATGGAGCTGCTCGACGCCCGGGGCAATTCGATTTTCGGCGCGATCGATCAGCGCGTAGTGCCTGCCAAAGCGCCATGAGAATTCTGGTCGTCGGCGGTCAGGGCTTCATCGGCCAGGCGCTGGTGGCGCGGCTGCGCAGCGGCGCGAGCATCGATGGCCAGGTGGCTTCGCTGATCACGGTGCTCGATCAGCGCGTGCTGTCTCGCATCGAGGAGCCGCGCATGCGTTACGTCGAGGCCGATATCAGCGAGCGCTCGGCGCTCGAACACAGCATCGAAGGCGGCGTCGATTGCGTGTTCCATCTGGCGAGCGTGCCGGGCGGGGCGGCCGAGCGTGACTTCGAGCTTGGCATGAAAGTGAACCTGCACTCGACCCTGGGGCTGCTCGAAGCGCTACGACTCGCGGGCGGCAAGCCGAAGCTGGTGTTCGCCAGCAGCATCGGCATCTATGGTGTGCCACTGCCGGGCGTGATCGACGAGCACACGATACCGCTGCCGACCTTGAGCTACGGCGCGCAGAAACTGATCGGCGAGTACCTGGTGGCGGACTACGGTCGGCGCGGGTTCGTCGACGGCCGCTCGGTACGCATCCCGGGCATCGTCGCGCGGCCGCCGTCGACCGGCATGCTGTCGCTGTTCCTGAGCGATCTGATACGCGAGTTGTCCGCCGGACGGCGTTTTGTCTGCCCGGTGGGGCCGGAGGGCATGAGCTGGTTCATGTCGCGACCGTGCATCGTGGACAACCTGCTCCACGCCGCGCAGCTTGGCGCGCCGCAACTCGCGAGGCAGCGCACCTGGCTGCTGCCGGTGCTGCACGTGTCGATGTCGTCGCTGGTGGCGGCAATCGCGCGGCTGCACGGCAAGGAGGTCCTGAGCCGCGTGAGCTATGCGCCCGATCGCGAGCTGCAGGCGCAATTTGCCAACTATCCGCCGCTGCTGTGTCCGCTGTCGGAGGCGGCCGGGTTTCGCCATGACGGCACCGTGGAAAACCTGGTGACCCGCG
>DATNNU010000134.1:0-5798 GCA_035601675.1 Steroidobacteraceae bacterium
AGCGGAAACTCCGCCAGCAGCAGCACTGCCAGCCCATGGGCCAGCGACTCGACCAGATGGAACTGCGATGCCTGCACCCAGCCCAGGACACGCTTGGCGACCGCCTTGTAGTCCACCGTATCGGCGACCAAATCGCGCCGCGCGGCGCGCTCGCACTGGCACGGCAGCTCCAGATCGATGACCACGGTCTGCGGCACGCGCCGCTCCCAGTCGACGAAGCCGAGGATGCAGTCGGTGGTCAGGCCGCGCAGAAAAATACGATCTTCGCTGTCGTGCTCGCTCATGCGCAAAGTTTAGCCACTACTCGGGCCGTTGCAGCAGTTTCGTCAGGCCGCACCGGGCGGGCGCAGCTCCGATAGCGGCCAGCGCGCCCGCACCTCGATGCCGCCGCTGGACTGCTCATGCGCACGCAGCCGCTGCAGGCCGGCCACGGCGATCATCGCCGCATTGTCGGTGCAGAACTCGAGCCGCGGGAAGTACACCTGCGCGCCGAGCGCCGTCGCCTCGCGCGTCAGCCGCTGGCGCAGCTCACGATTGGCGCCAACACCGCCCGCCACCACCAGTGCGCCATGTCCGGTGTACGCCAGCGCCCGCAGTGCTTTGGTACATAAGGTCGCGACGATCGCGTCCTGTACGGCGAACGCCACATCCGCCCGCTCCTGCTCGGACAACGTCGCCGCGCGCACCGCCTGCAGGACCGCGGTCTTGAGTCCCGAAAAGCTGAATTCGAAGCCCGGCCGGTCCAGCATCGGCCGTGGAAACGAATAGCGGCCCGGCCGCCCGGATGCCGCCAGCTGCGCCAGCTCCGGCCCGCCCGGATATGGCAGGCCCAGCAGCTTGGCACTCTTATCGAAGGCCTCGCCGGCCGCGTCATCGCGCGTCTGTCCGAGCATCAGGTAGTCGCCGATGGCGCGCACTTCGATCAGCATCGTGTGGCCGCCGGAGACCAGTAGCGCGACATGCGGGAATGGCGGGGCCGGCGTCTCCAGCATCGGCGCCAGCAGGTGGCCTTCAAGATGATGCACGCCGATCGCCGGCACCTTCCAGCCGAAGCTCAACGAGCGGGCCAGCGCCGCACCAGTCAGCAGCGCGCCGACCAGCCCGGGACCGGCCGTGTACGCAACCCCTTCGATCTCGGCCGCACGGGTTCCGGCACGGTCGAGGGCGGTGCGCAGCAGCGGCAGCAGTCGGCGCAGGTGATCGCGCGACGCCAACTCCGGCACCACGCCACCGAAAGCCCGGTGCAAATCAATCTGGCTCCATAGTTCGTGCGCGAGCAGCCCACGCTGCTCGTCCAGCACCGCCACGGCGCTCTCGTCGCAGGAAGTCTCAATAGCCAGAATGCGCATGTTCGTCGGGCGTTTTGCCTTTTGCCTGCAGTGTCATTAGAATCGCCGCCCTTGCCCTGACGGCAGGGAACAAAAAGCATTTTATAATCAAGAGGTTGTGATTACGATGCCGAGTGTTCGAGTGCGCGAGAACGAGTATTTCGATGCCGCCCTGCGGCGCTTCAAACGGGCCTGTGAGAAGGCAGGCGTTCTCGCCGAGCTGCGACGGCGCGAATTCTACGAAAAGCCCACTCAGGAACGAAAACGCAAAAAGGCCGCCGCCGTCAAGCGGCATATGAAGCGCGTGTCGCGCGACTTCGCGCGACCGGCCCGCGGAACCTAAGCGCAGGGTGATGAGCCTCAAGGTACGCATTCAGGAAGACATGAAAACAGCGATGCGCTCCGGGGACAAGGATCGCCTCGGCTGCATTCGTCTGATCATGGCCGCAGTCCAGCAGCGCGAAGTCGATGAGCGCATCACGCTCGACGATACCCAGCTGCTCGGCGTGCTGGAAAAGATGGGCAAGCAGCGTCGCGAGTCGATCGCGCAGTTCCAGGCCGGTGGCCGCGCCGATCTGGTCGCGAAGGAAAACGCTGAGCTTGCGATCATCAATGCCTATATGCCCGCGCCGCTCGCCGCCGACGAGCTCGATGCCCTGATCAACGAGGCGATCGCGCAGACCGGGGCGTCGACGCTCAAGGACATGGGCAAGGTCATGGCCATCATCAAAGCCAAAGCCCAGGGCCGGGCCGATATGGCCGCAGTTGGCCCACGTATCAAGGCCCGCCTGTCCTGAAAGTTGCCCTAGACTAACGGCCAGTATGGCCGGTCGGATTCCGCAAACCTTCATCGACGAGCTGATCGCCCGCGCCGATATCGTGGAGATCATCGGCAGCCGCGTGCCGTTGAAGCGTGCCGGTCGCGAATACAAGGCACGTTGCCCGTTCCACGACGAGAAAACGCCATCGTTCTGGGTCAGTCCCGACAAGCAGTTTTACCATTGCTTCGGCTGCGGCGTGCATGGCACCGCTCTGGGCTTCCTGATGGCGTACGACCGGCTGCCGTTCCCCGAGGCGGTCGAGGATCTTGCCAACCGGCTCGGTCTGAGCGTACCGCACGAAGCCAGCAGCGCGCCCGGTTCATCAGCGATCGGCAGCGGCGCGGCCAGTGCCGATGACACGGCGCCGTTGTATGAGCTGCTGGCGAAAGTGGCGGACTACTATTGTTCGGTGCTGCAACATAGCGAGCGCGCCAGAAGCTATGCCGCGCAGCGCGGCCTGCAGCCGGAGACGATCGAGCGCTTCCGTATCGGCTACGCGAGCGATTCCTGGAACGATGTGCTGCGCCGGTTCGGCGACAGCGAGCGCGAGCAGCGAGCGTTGCTGGCAACCGGCCTGATCATCGAGCGCGATCGCACCAGCGGCAGTAGCGGCAGTGGCGTCGGCAGCGATGGTTATTACGACCGGTTTCGCGATCGGCTGATGTTTCCGATCCGGGACACGCGTGGTCGGGTGATCGCCTTTGGCGGCCGTGTGCTCGGCAGCGGTGAGCCGAAATACCTGAACTCCCCCGAGACCGCGCTGTTTTATAAGGGTAAGGAGCTCTACGGACTGTACGAAACACGACTGGCGCGCCGCGCGCTGCGGCGCCTGCTGGTGGTCGAGGGCTATATGGACGTGGTGCGCCTGCATCAGGCCGGGGTCACCGATGTGGTGGCGACGCTGGGCACGGCGACAACACCGGAGCACCTGCGCCGCGCGTTTCGCCTGGTGAGCGAAGTCGTTTTCTGTTTCGACGGCGATCGCGCCGGGCGCGCCGCCGCCTGGCGCGCGCTGCAGCAGGCACTGCCGGAAGCGCGCGAAGGACGTGAGCTGCGATTCCTGTTTCTACCCGAGGGCGAGGACCCCGATTCGCTGGTCGGCCGTGAGGGCGGCGAGCAATTTGCGGCGCGACTGGACACGGCGCTGCCGCTGTCCGAATACCTGGTGGCACAACTGGGCGAACAGGCCGACGTCAGTCATGCCGACGGCAAGGCGCACTTCGTGGCGCTGGTCCGACCGCTGCTGGAGAAAATCACGCCCGGCGTCTATCGCGAGTTAGTGCTCGATCGCGTCGCCGCGGCGATCGGACTTCCGGCCGAGCGCCTGCAGCAGTGGCTCGCGGTGCCGGAATCCCCAGGCACGATGCTGCCGCGCGCATCAGAATCTTCCGCGCCGCGCAGCGCGCGTGCAGCGGCACGCCCGCTTGGCCGCGGCAGCCTGGTGACGCAGGCGATCACGCTGCTGCTGCACTTCCCGGCCGCCGCGACGGCGGTGACCGGACAGCAGCGGGCGGAACTTACGCGAATGAATCAGCCCGGCGTTGCCGTGCTGATCGCGCTGCTCGAGCAGCTGGGCGCCAGCCCGGCCGGCACGATGGCGCTGACGCTGGAACGCTGGCGCGATCGGCCGGAGTATCGGCGCCTGTCCGAGCTGGGGGCCAGCGAGCCGCTGGTGCCCGATCAAGCCGCGGCCAGCCAGGAACTGCGCCAAGCAGTGGCCCGCCTGCTCGATTCGGAACTGCGCCGCCGGCTGGAAGTGCTGATCGAAAAGGCGCGTGCGCAAACCCTGGACGAGTCCGAGAAACTGGAACTTCAAGCACTCACGGTTGCCCAAACCAGAGTTGGAGGCCCCTGAAGGTGCCGGACACCCAATCGCCGCTCCCGCCGCACGCCCTTACAGCGCATGCCCGGTGGCAGCGACCGATTGGCGCGATGCCCGATCGGTCGAGCCTTAAGTCAGGGCATTGACGTTCAAGTCCTGGCTTTTGCTGCCGGTTACCCCGGACTTGGGCTTGAATACTGGCACCTGCGTATCAATTCTGGTTATCATATTCAACTTTTCCATGAACGACCCCATGACCACAGCCCTTCGTTGCCCAGCGACGGAACGGGCTGTTTTGTCTGAAACTCGAGTCTTGGAAACACCCCTAGAGACGCCATGACACGCAAGCCGCCGCCGAAGCCAGCCCCGTCCGCCCGCAAGTCCGCTGCGCGCGGGGCAGTTGCCGCTGCCGCCAGTCCGGCGCACCGCAAGAGTGCCCCGGTCCCGGTGCCTGCGCGTCGCGTCGCTGCGGCGAGCGCCAAGACGCCTGAGCCTCACAGCCATAAAAGGGGCGCACCGGCGCCGAAATTGACGGCGGCACAGGAAAAGACTGCTGCATTGCACAAGTCGAAGTCGCACCCTGGCGCCGCGACTGAGCAGCCGCGCCGGGGCAACGGCCTGCCCGAAGACCGCCAGTCGCAGCTCAAGCTGCTGATCGCGCGCGGCAAAGAGCAGGGCTATCTGACTTATGCGCAGGTCAACGACCACCTGCCGGCCGAAATCGTCGATCCGGAGCAGATCGAAGGCATCGTCAATACCATCAACGACATGGGTATCCCGGTGTACGAAAAGGCACCGGACACCGAGTCGTTGCTGGCAAACGAGCCCAGTTCTCCGGCCGACGACGAGGCCATCGAGGAAGCCGCCGCAGCGCTGGCCGCGCTCGATGCCGAGCTTGGCCGCACTACCGACCCGGTACGCATGTACATGCGCGAGATGGGGACGGTCGAGCTGCTGACGCGGGAGGGCGAGATCCGCATTGCCAAGCGGATTGAAGAAGGTCTGGATGCGGTGCGCACCGCGCTGGCCAAGTACCCGGCGACGCACGAGCACCTGGTGAAGACCTATGAGCTGGTCAAAGCCGGCCAGGCGCGCCTGATCGACCTGGTGGTCGGCTTCATCGATCCCAACGCGCCGGACGTGATTGCCCAGCCGCAGAATCCGACCAAAATCGAACTCGAGACCGACGCCGAGGAAAAGGACGACGAGGCCGAGGACGCCGACGACAGCGAAGAGGAAGCGATCGATACCGGTCCGGATCCGCTCGAAGTCGCGCGCCGCATGGGCTCGATCCAGAAGCTGCATCAGCAGGCGCTGGCTTCGATCGCCAAGCTCGGCGCCGACGATCCCAAGACGCAGAAGCTGCGCAAGAAGCTGGCGCTCGAGTTCATGGAACTCAAGCTTTCGCCGCGCATGTTCGATGCGCTGACCGACCAGCTGCGCACTCATATCAATGAGATCCGGCAGATCGAGAAGGAGATCATGATCATCGCCGTGCGCGACTCCGGCATGCCGCGCAAGGATTTCATCGCCACCTTCCCGAAGAACGAGACCAGCGCGCGCTGGCTCGCGAAGCACATGAAGGCCGGAAAGAAATATTCCGCCCCGCTGGCGCGTCTTAAGGACGAGATCGAGCGCCGGCAGAAGAAGCTGGTGGAAGTCGAGCAGCGGCATCACCTCTCGATCAACGACATCAAGGAGATCAACCGCGAAGTCTCGATCGGTGAGGCCAAGGCACGCCGCGCGAAGAAGGAAATGGTCGAGGCGAACCTGCGCCTGGTGATATCGATCGCCAAGAAGTACACCAATCGCGGCCTGCAGTTTCTG
>DATNNU010000135.1:0-4051 GCA_035601675.1 Steroidobacteraceae bacterium
GCATCCGGCAACAAGGACTCGGGCGAGGACAAGAAAGGCTCCGGCAAAACATCCAAGTGAGGCGCTTATGCGAGGATTAATTTCAACAATTGCGGCGGCACTGAGCCTCGGGCTCGCGTTGACACCCGCGGGTGCGGCCACGGCGCCCGCGGCCGCCCCTGCTGCCGCGCCTGCGGATCTGGGCGCCGCGGTCGATGCCAGCGGACCGGGCCAGCTGATCCAGACGGCCGCCAGCGCGATGCTCAAGGATCTCGATGCGCACCGCGGCGAATACCGCTCCAATCCCGGCAAGGTGCATGTCCTGGTGGACCAGGTACTGCTGCCGCATTTCGACACCGAGTATTCGGCGCGGTTGGTGCTGGGCCATCACTGGACCGCGGCCTCCGACGCGCAGCGTCAGCGCTTCATCAAAGCGTTCTACAAGTCGCTGCTGAGCAACTACGGCGATGCGCTGGTCGATTTTACCGCCGATAAGCTCAAGGTATTTCCATACACCGGCGACGCCAACGCGCCTTACGCGACCGTGCGCACGCAGGTGCGCAGGAGCGACGGCTCGCAGGTCGCGGTCAACTACAGCCTGCGTCGCACCGATCAGGGCTGGAAAGCCTGGGACGTGGTGATCGAAGGCATCAGCTACGTCAAGAGTTTCCGTGACGACTTCAGCGCCGAAATCGACCAGAAAGGCCTGGACGAAGTGATTGGGCGCCTGGAAGCCGGTGACAAGCCGAGTGCGATTAAAGGCGCCGCCGCCGGCGTCAAAGGCTAGCGCGTGGCAGCAAGCCGTCTCGCGTCGCGTGCAGCGGCCATGACCGAGGACGCCGCCCAGCGCGCGTTTGTCGCCGGCGCGGCTGGTGTCTACCGGCTCGAGGCGCCGCTGACTTTTGCCACCGTCGCGGCGCTGCGTGGACCGGGACTGGTGCTGATCGGCTCGGCCGGCAGCGGCCTGACGCTGGATCTTGCCGCGGTGCCGGCGGTGGACAGCGCGGGGCTGGCACTGCTGATCGACTGGCTGGCAACAGCGCGGGCGCGCTCGTGTCAATTACACTATGCCGAGCCGGCTGAAACGCTGCTGTCGCTGGCGCGGCTGAGCGAGGTCGAGCAACTGCTGAGCCAATGATCGTGGGGGTGCACGGGTGAACCAGCAAGTTTCCGAGACCGAGCCCGGGCTGCGCCGGGGCATGGACTACCTGCAGTCGGTGCTGATTCCGGGCGAGAGCCTGGAAGCCTGGGCGGTTCAGCGCCGGGTATTTGCGCTCAAGCACCGGCGCCTGCTCGTCGCCGCCACCAGCGGCCGGCTGATCTGCATTGCGCGCAAGCTGATCGGGGGTTTCGATCTGCATGACATTCGCTGGCAAGATCTGGAAGACGTCAAGCTGCGTGTCGGCATCTTTTCCGCCGATCTGAGCGTTCGCACCGGCAGGGCGTCGGACCTGGCCTCTCAGGGAGCCTCGGGCAACCAGCAGATGGACATTGCCGGACTGCGCAAGGCACAGGCCGAAGCGGTGTACCGGATCTGCCAGGCCCAGGATCAGCAATGGCGCGAGAAACGGCGCATTCGGGAACTCGAGGAACTGCGCGCGCGCGCCGGGGGCATTCAGTTTTCTGCCGGCGCGGCGCCCGCCGCTGCCACATCGGCGGCTGGCGCGCCCGCGGGCCTGCCCGATGCGGTGCGCCGGCTGCAGGACGCCAAGCAGATGCTCGACACCAAGCTGATCACCGACTCCGAATACGAGGCGATCAAGGCCAGGATCGTTTCCGGCAGTTGAAGGGCTGCCGGCGCCCGGCAGCGATGCTTACTTCGGCGGCCCCGGGCCGCTGTCCGTGTCGGTATCCGGGAATTCCTGCTCGGGCGACGAGCTAGCGTCGTCGTGGATCAGGTAATCACGCCGCTGCAGGTAGGCACTGCGCACGAACGCGTACGGATCGTAAGTGCGCTCGAGTATGCGATCCCCATCGAGCAGCTGCGAGCGCCGATTCACGGTGCCGAGCGCGAACAGGCTCCACTCTATGTACTGGTTATTGTCGAACAGCTGGATAGTTTCGATCTCGTGCAGCAGCAGATAGTCGGGCACCAGGCCGAAGGCATCGCGAACGGTCGACGGGCCGAGAAACGGCAGCATCAGGTACGGGCCGCTGTGCATGCCCCATCGGCCCATCGTCTGGCCGAAGTCCTTCTGGTGCCGGTCCAGACCCATGCCGCTGGCGGGATCGAACAGGCCGCCGATGCCAATCGTCGAGTTGACCAGCAGCCGGGCGCTATCGGTCATGCCGTCCGCGATTTTGCCCTGCAGGAAGCTATTGACGACGGTTACCGGGTAGGCCAGGTTGGTGATGACGTTGTTGACAGCGGTGCGCACCGGACGCGGCGTTACCTTCACATAGACTCGAGCCACCGGACGCAGAATGGCGTGATCGAGCGCGGTATTGAACTTGTACACCGAGCGGTTGAAGCGCTCGAAGCGATCGCTTGGATCCGGTTTGCCGTTCGGCAGCGTCGCGCAACCGGCTAATCCCAGGCTCAGCGACAGCAGGACAAGCGCCGCTGCACGGTGCGCGTGGGACCAGGAGAATCTGCCGCGTCGTTGACGGGCGCTGCTTCGGGGCGACATGTGTCGCCAGTGTAGCAGCTTGAGCGGCAACGATATTGCGCCGCGGCGAATGAGGCTCAGCTGCCGCTCTGCCGGCCGCGTCGGGATTGCTGCTGTTCGCGCAGCCAGCCGCGCACTTCGTCGAGCCGCGCGCGGAATCGGGCTCGTTGCACGCTGGTGAGATCGGGGGCTGCGAGCGCGAGCTCGAGCTGTTGGTTGGCGAGCGCCAGCTGCCCGCCGGCCAGGTCGTATTCGGCCATGTACGCATACGCATCGCCGGCATCGCCGGCGGCGCTGGCCGCGAGCGCGGTGAGCCGGATCTGCGCCGGCGAAGGATCGACGTTGTTGAACAGATCGAGCAGCAGGGTATGGGCCTGCTTGGCCCGGCCGTCCTGCATCAAGGCCTCTGAATAGCGTACCGTCAGCGGCACGTTGCGCGGGAACAATCGCACCGAGCGATCGAATAAAGCCAGCGATGCGTCCATTTGGCCCGCCGCGGCGAGTGCCTGACCCAGTGCCGCATACAGCACCGTCATTTGCGGATAAGCATTCTGCAGCTCGCGCAGCGTCTTCACCGCGCTTGCCCCGCCGCCGTGCTGTATCTGTACCAATGCCTCGCCATAGCGCTCCGCCGGCGTCAGTGGCCGCCGATCGCGTATCGAGGAATAGAACTGATCCAGGTGCACTTCCGGCGGCGTTGCCAGCACGCGCACGCGCTCCTTGAAGAAGGCGAAGCTCTGCGATTCCGGCAGCTGCTTCATCTGCGGAAAAGTCGCCGCGCGGTTACGGGCGGCGGCAATGCGGTCGCTGGTGACCGGGTGATCCACCAGCAGCGCCGGAATGCCGGCCATCGCCAGACCTTCCACCCGCGACATGGATTCAAAGAAGCTCGCCATTTCGTTCGGATCGAAGCCGGCACCCGACAGCAGCTCGATGCCCACCGCATCGGCCTCGATTTCCTGGCCGCGGGTGTAGTTGATGCTCTGCTGCAGGGCCGTGGCCTGGCTGAGCGCTATGGCGCCTTCCATGGCCTGACCGCCGGCGCCGCTGGCGGCGCCGATCAGGATGGCGGCCAACAGAGCAGCGGTCGAGGCCAGCGACATGCGGCTTTGCGCCAGATAGCCGCGGGCGATGTGGCGTTGGACCACGTGGCCGGTTTCGTGCGCAACCACGGCCGCGAGCTGCGATTCGTTGTCCGTCAGCAGAATCAACCCGCTGTTAATGCAGACGAATCCCCCAAAGGTGGCGAAGGCGTTGATCACCGGCTCGCGAAGCACGGAATATGTAAAATTCTGACCTTCGGCGTGTGCCTGTGACGCCAGGCGCATCCCGAGCTGCTGCAGATATTCCGTGGCCTCGGGGTCCTCGAGGATCAGGTTCTGATCGCGCATCTCGCGCATGGCCATACGGCCGACCTGGTACTCGTCGGACTTGCTGATCATCGCGTTGGCGGGGCCGCCCAG
>DATNNU010000136.1:0-2708 GCA_035601675.1 Steroidobacteraceae bacterium
ATGAGGTCCGATCGCTGTTTCGTAATTCGCGCCTGGTCGGACGGCGTTTTCGGCTGGCGCACATCGTGTTCGGCCGCGAGGTGATCGAAGTGGCGACGTTTCGCGCGGCCACGGCGCCGTCGCCAAGCGAGGAGCCGGTACCGGAGGCGGATCCGGAAGAAGGTGAAGCGCCGGAACTCGATGAGGAGTCGGAACTCGACTCAATCGACAACGAGCGCGTACTCGATACGCACGGTCGCCTGCTGCGCGACAACGTCTACGGCAGCATCGAGGAGGACGTCTGGCGGCGCGATTTCACCGTCAACGCGCTCTATTACAATATCGCGGACTTCTCGTTATGGGATTACGTCGGCGGTGCCGAGGATCTCAGCGCGCAGCGCCTGCGGATGATCGGCGATCCGGAAACTCGCTATCGCGAGGACCCGGTGCGCATGCTGCGTGCCGCGCGATTCGAGGCCAAGCTTGGCTTTTCGCTGGAGCCAGCGACTGCGGAACCGATGCCGCGTCTGCGTGGACTGCTGGCCGGCGTGCCGGCGGCCCGGCTGTTCGACGAAACCCTGAAGCTGTTCCTCACCGGTCACGGCGAGGCTAGCCTTGCGGTGTTGCGCCGGCGCGCGCTGCTGGAAGTACTGTTTCCGGCGATCGAACGCTACCTGGCGAAACATCCCGGCGGCCTGGTCGAGCAGCTGCTGCAACAGGGCCTGCGTAATACCGATGTGCGAGTCGCTGCGGACAAGCCAGTCACACCGACGTTCCTGTTCGCCCTGTTGCTGTATGGGCCGATCGCCGGGGCGATCGAATCCCTGCCGCGGCAACGCTGGCATGAGATCGGCGCAATTGTGGAGGCCTGCGATCGCGCGCTGCGCGAGGCCTCGACGCGGGTGACGATCCCGCGGCGCGTGGTGCTCGGGCTGCGCGAAATGTATGCGTTTCAGCCGCGGCTGGAGCAGCCGCGCGGCAAGCGCGCATTGCGGCTGCTCGATCAGCCCCGTTTCCGCGCCGCCTTCGATCTGCTGACGCTGCGCGCGCAGCTGGGGCTGGCCCCAGCCGACATCGCGGCGTGGTGGACGCGGCTGCAGGCGGTGTCGCCTGAAGAGCGCGTGCGGATGTTCGATGCGCTGCCGAGGCTTCGTCCGACCGCGAAAGGCGGTCATGCGCCAACCACTGCCGCCGCGCCGCGACCACCGCACGACGCGCAAGGCACGCAGGAACCGGATCGCCCAACAGGGACGGAGACGGTTGAGACCGGCGCCGACGCTGACACGGCAGGGCGCCGGACGCGCCGCCGCCGCCGCCGGCGGCGCGGTTTTCCGGGCTCAGCTTGAATGCTGTGGCATCCGGCCTACGTCGGCATCGGCAGCAATCTGGATGGGCCCGCGGGCCAGGTGCGCCGCGCGCTTGCGGCATTGGCCGATGTTCCGCAGACGCGCCTGGTACTGCAATCCTCGCTATTCGGGTCGAGGCCATTGGGCCCGGCAGCGCAGCCGGACTTCGTCAACGCGGTGGCGGGATTGCTCACGCAGCTCGACGCGGGCTCATTTTTCGGTGCATTGCGCGCGCTCGAAACCGGCCTGGGCCGGCGGCCGCCGCGCGTGCGCTGGGGACCGCGCGTTATCGACCTGGACCTGCTGGTGTTCGGCGAACAGACACTCGACAGCCCCGAGCTCACGCTGCCGCATCCCGGGATAGTGCGGCGTAACTTCGTTCTGTATCCTCTGTTTGAGGTGGCACCCGGGCTGAATGTGCCGGGCTGTGGGCGTGTCGCCGAGCTTGCGGCCCGCGCCGAATCCGCGGGTATTTGGCGTCTGGACGATAAATCGATTGCGCATGGCGCCTGAAATTCTGCCGCACCGTTTCATCGTGATCGAAGGACCGATCGGGGTCGGCAAGACCACGCTCGCCGCCAAGTTGGCCGCGACGCTGTCGGCCGAGCTGATCCTGGAGCGTGCCGATGAGAATCCGTTCCTCGAGCGCTTCTACCGCAATCCGCGCGCAGGCGCGCTGCCGGCACAGCTGTATTTTCTGTTTCAGCGCGCGCAGCAGCTGGCCGCTCTCAAGCAGCACGATCTGTTCGCGCCGCTGCGGGTGGCCGACTACCTGATCGACAAGGATCGGCTGTTTGCACGTACCACGCTCGATGAAGAGGAATACCGTCTGTACGATCGGGTCTACGCCCAGCTGGCGATCGAAGCGCCCAAGGCCGACCTGGTGATCTATCTACAGGCACCGGTGGACGTACTGCTGGCCCGCATCGCCCGGCGCGGCATCCAGCACGAGCAGTTCATCGATCGTGGTTACCTCGAACGGCTCAACGATGCCTACGCGCGCTTCTTTCACGAGTACGATTCCGGTCCGCTGCTGATCGTCAACGCGGCTACCATCGATCCGGTAAATACGGATGAGGACTACGAGGAGCTGCTGACGGCGATCCGGCGCCTGCGCCGGGGTCGCCTCTACTACAATCCGATGCGGCACGCGGCGCTATAGGAGCTGTCCATGTACACCCAGCTACAGCTGCGCGACTCCGATCGCCCGCCGGTCACGCTCAGCACACTCGCACAGATGAAACAGCGCGGCGAGAAGATCGCCTGCCTGACCGCCTACGATGCCAGCTTCGCGGCGATGCTGGATGCCGCGGGCGTCGACGTGGTTCTGGTGGGCGACTCGCTGGGCATGGTGATTCAGGGCCACGACACCACCGTGCCGGT
>DATNNU010000137.1:0-2233 GCA_035601675.1 Steroidobacteraceae bacterium
GATCGATTACGTGGCCGCGAAATACGGCCACGACCGGGTGTCGCAGATCATCACCTACGGCAGCCTGGCGGCGAAGGCGGTGGTGCGCGATGTCGGCCGCGTACTCGGTCACCCCTACGGGTTCGTCGACCGAATCGCCAAGCTGATTCCGTTCGAACTCGGCATTACGCTCGCCGATGCGATCGCCAAGGAGGCGGAGCTCAAGCGGCTCTACCAGCAGGACGAGGAGGTGCACCACCTACTCGATCTTGCGCAGTCGCTCGAGGGTCTGATACGCAACGCCGGCAAGCACGCCGGCGGCGTCGTGATCGCCCCGTCAGTGCTGACCGACTTCACGCCGCTGTACTGCGAGCCCGGCCGCGCCAGCGTCATCACCCAGTTCGACAAGGACGACGTCGAGGCCGCGGGCCTAGTGAAGTTCGACTTCCTGGGCCTGCGAACGCTGACCGTGCTCGACTGGGCGGTCGCCACGATCAACGCCGAACGCGCCCGCCGCGATACCGCGCCGCTCGAACTCGGCGCGCTGCCGATGGAGGATGCGCCGACTTACGCGCTGCTCAAAGCCTGCCGCACCACGGCGGTGTTCCAGCTGGAATCGCGCGGCATGAAGGATCTGATTCGCCGCCTGCAGCCCGATCGCTTCGAGGACATCGTGGCGCTGGTGGCGCTGTTTCGGCCCGGCCCGCTGCAGTCGGGCATGGTCGAGGACTTCATCAACCGCAAGCACGGCCGCAACCAGGCGGCGATCGACTATCTGCACCCGGAGCTGCAGCCGGTGCTCGCCCCGACCTATGGCGTGATCCTCTACCAGGAACAGGTCATGCAGATCGCTCAGGTGCTGGCCGGCTACACGCTCGGCGGCGCCGATCTGCTGCGCCGGGCGATGGGTAAGAAGAAGGCCGAGGAGATGGCCAAGCAACGCTCGGTGTTCGTGGACGGCGCGCGCGCGCGCGGCGTCGACGCGCGGCTGGCGGCCCACATCTTCGACCTGATGGAGAAATTCGCCGGCTACGGCTTTAACAAATCGCATTCGGCCGCGTATGCGCTACTGTCCTATCAGACTGCTTATCTCAAGGCGCACTATCCGGCGGCATTCATGGCCGCAGTGCTTTCGGCCGACATGGATCACACCGACAAGATCGTCACCTTGATCGATGAGTGCGCGCATATCGATCTGACGGTGCTGCCGCCGGACATCAACAGTTCCCGTTACATGTTCGCGCTCGCCGATGAGCGCACCATCCGCTACGGCCTCGGCGCCATCAAAGGCGTCGGGCGTTCGGCCGTCGAGGCGATGGTCGATGAACGCGAGCGGCACGGTCCGTACAAGAGCCTGGTCGATCTGTGCCGGCGCATTGATCTGTCGCGGCTCAGCCGTCGCGTGTTCGACGCATTGATCCGCTCCGGCAGCCTCGATGGTCTGGGGCCGAATCGTGCCACGCTGATGGCTAGCCTCGAGCAGGCGATGCAGGCCAGCGAACAGAGTGCACGCAGCCGCGAGGCCGGGCAGGTCGATTTTTTCGGTTCCAGTGCTCTGGCCACGGCCTCGGCGGAGCTGAGCCTGAAGCCGGCGGCCGAATGGAACGCCTCGCAGCGCCTGGCCGGGGAGCGCGAGACGCTGGGACTGTTCCTGACCGGCCATCCGATCGCGCCCTATGAGCAGGACCTGCGCTACTTCGCCTCCGGTCGCATCGCCGATTTCGCCAGCGATCGGCCATCAATGCCGATCGATACCCCACGCTCCTATATGGATGCGCGCACCGTGACGCTCGCCGGGCTGGTCGTCGAGATACGGCGGCGCGGACCGCGCGTGAGCTTCATGCTCGATGATCGCAGCGGCCGCATGGAAGTCACGATGTTCGAGGAGGTCTACCAGCGCCATCGGGAGCTGATCGTCAAGGACACGCTGGTACAGGTGGAGGGCGCGCTGCGCTTTGATGAGTTCAGCGATGCCTGGCGTCTGGCCGCCCGGCAGCTGCAGGCACTCGACACGGTGCGTGAGCGGCTGGCGCGCCACCTGCTGATCAGCTGGCCCGATGTGAGCGACGCCCCGCAGCTGGTATCGCGGCTCGAGGCGTTGCTGCGCGATGCGCGCGATGGACAGTGCAGCGTCCTGCTGCGCTACCGCACCCGCGAGGCCAATGGCACCCTGAGCTTCGGCGAGGACTGGAAGGTGCGACCGTCGCGCCAGCTGCTCGAACGGCTTGAGCACCTGCTCGGATCCGGAACGGCA
>DATNNU010000138.1:0-3257 GCA_035601675.1 Steroidobacteraceae bacterium
CGCGTCGGGTGTTGGCAATATAGCCCTGGCGCAGCAAAGTCGTGCGCGACACCTGCTCGCGCCAGCCGTCGCTGGCCAGTCGGAATTTGCGCTCGATCTCGATGCCCATGCGCCGACTCCGGGGTCCGAAGTCAGGCCGGGCGCCGCGGCGCGAGCAGCGCCAGGGACTCGACATGCGCGGTATGCGGAAACATATCGACCACCCCGGCCGCCAGCAATTCAAAATCATGCTGCTGCACCAGCAGCCCGACATCGCGCGCCAGAGTGTCCGGATCACAGGCAACGTACAGCACCCGCTCCGGGGCCAGGCGCGCGATCTGCGGCAGCAGTTCGAGCGCACCGGCCCTGGGCGGATCGAGCAGCACATGGCTATAGCGGCGCGCGAGCCACGGCGCTGCGCTCACATCGGCCGCCAGATCGGCGCGGAAGAAGGTCGCATTGGCGATGCCGTTGCGGCGGGCATTGCCGCGGGCACGGTCCACCAGCCCGGCATCGCCTTCGACCCCGACCACGGCTTGCGCGCGCCGCGCCAGCGCGAGGGAGAAGTTACCCAGCCCGCAATACAGGTCAAGCAGGCTCGAATCGGCTGTGAGCTCCAGCAGTTGCGCCGATGCCGTCACCAAGGCGCGATTGACGGCGGCATTGACCTGAATGAAGTCGGTCGGCAGAAATTCGATCTCCAGCTGCGCCTCCGGCAGCGCATAGAACAGACGCGGCGAGGGCTCGCTGAGCGCACGCGTGCTGTCGATGCCGCCGCTCTGCAGATAGAAGTGCACGCCGTGCAGCGCCTCGAACTCGCGCAGGCGCGCCACATCTGCCGGGGATGGCGGATCAAGCACGCGCACCACCAGCGCCACGGCATCGTCCCCGAGCGCGACTTCGATCTGCGGCAAGCGCTCGCGGATCGAGAGCTGCGTGACCAGCGCCGACAGCGGCGCGATCAACCCATCGACCGGTGGCGCGAGCACTTCGCAGCGCTCGATGCTGGCGATCAGATTCGAGCGGCGTTCGCGAAACCCGACCAGCGCACGCGCCTTGCGCCGCACGTAGCGCACGCCGAGCCGCGCGCGGCGTCGGTAGCCCCAGGGCGGACTGGCCATGGCGGGCAGCCAGCGCGCCGGCGCCACGTGCGCCAGGCGCTGCAGCGTGTCGCGCAGCCGCTGCTCCTTGAGGCGCAGTTGCGCGTCGCTGTCGAGGTACTGCAACGCGCAGCCACCGCAGATATCGAAGTGCGCGCAGCGCGGGGTGATCCGACCGGCGGTGGCAGCGGGCGCTGCTTGCCCGCCGATCACGACAGCGCCTCCCAGGCCTTGAGGAAATCGGCGTGGTGCGATTCAGCCGAGCTGCGCAGCAGCGCCCGCACGCGCTCGAGCTCGGCGTCCAGTTGTGCACGGTCCACGCGGCCTCGCAAATACTGGAAGCGCAGGTAGATCAGAAAAGTGTTGAGTACATCGGTCTCGCAATAGCGGCGCACGTCCGCCAGTCGGCCCGCCAGATAGGCGTCCCAGACCTGATCGCCCGAGAATCCGAGCTTGCCCGGAAAACCGAGCAGTGCCGCAACGTCCGCCAGGCTGGCGCGGGCACGCAGCTGGAAGCCCGCCAGCACATCCATCAGGTCCAGATGGCGCCAGTGGAAGCGGCTCAGATAGTTGTTGTAGCGAAACGCGTTGTCCTCGTCGCCGGTTTCCCAGTAGCGCGGCGCCTGCACCCCCGCCTTCAGAGAACGATAGTGCAGCACCGGCAGATCGAATCCGCCGCCGTTCCATGAGACCAGATCGGGGGAGTATTTTTCGATGCCATCGAAAAAACGGGTCAGCAGCTCCGGTTCGCTCGATTGCAGATCGCCCAGACTCCAGACCCGCAGCTGCTCGCGTGTACGCAGCACACAGGCGATCGCCAGCACGCGGTGCTGAATGTGCGGCAGGAATTCACTGCCGCCCTCGGCCCGCTGGCGGGCGAACATGGCCTTGGCGACCGCGGCATCCTCCAGTCCTTCAAGGCCGTACAGACGCCGCCCCAGCTCCACATCGGGCACGGTCTCGATGTCGAACACCAGGCAATTCATCGGCCGGAACCGCGTTTCGGCGCCGAACGCTTGCCACGGCGGCGTACAGCGCTCACGCCTTTGGCGCGCGAGCCGCGGGGCTTGCCGGCAACGCGCCGCCCGGGGCTGCGCAACAGCACCGCGACCGCGACGATCAATCCCGCCTCGTCGCTCAGCGTGACATGGCCCTCGCCGACGCCCAGTCGTCGCCGCAGGCGCTGCCCACGCGCCGAGTAAATCACCTCGGGCTTACCCCAGGCGTTGTGCACCACGCCGATGTCGCGGATCCAGATACCGTGGGCGAAGCCGGTACCCATGGCTTTTACGATCGCTTCCTTGGCGGCGAAGCGCATCGCCAGAAAACGCTCAGGCCGGCGCGTGATCTCGAACTGCCGCCGCTCCTGCGGCAGCAGCAGGCGGTCGAGCAGATGGGTGCCGAATCGCGCGTAGCTGGCGTACATGCGCTGGGCTTGGAGTACATCGATACCGATGCCGAAGATCATGCGCGCGCCGCAAGCATCATCGCCTTCATCGCAGCCACGGCCGCGGCCAGTCCGTCGAACAGCGCCCGGGCGATGATCGCATGCCCGATGTTGAGCTCGACGATCTCCGCGATGGCCGCCACCGGCGTGACGTTGTGGTAGTTCAGGCCATGACCGGCATGAACCTCCAGGCCGCGGCTGGCGGCGTAGCGCGCCGCATCGCGCAGTCGCTCGAGCTCGCGCGCCTGTTCCGCGCCGGCGCTGTCGGCATAAAGGCCGGTGTGCAGCTCGATCACCGGCACCCGCGCCGCGACCGCGGCCTCGATCTGCGCCCGCTGCGCATCGATGAACAGCGCGACGCGCACGCCGGCGCCGCCGAGCCGGGCGCAGGCCTCGCGCAGCGCCGCGCCGCCGCCCACCACATCCAGGCCGCCCTCGGTCGTCAGCTCGGCACGCCGCTCCGGCACCAGGCAACAATCGGCCGGCCGCACACCACAGGCAAAATCGATCATCGCGGAGGTCGCTGCCAATTCCAGATTCATGCGCGTGTTGAGCAGGCCCGCCAGCAGCTGCACGTCGCGTTCCTGGATATGCCGGCGATCCTCGCGCAGGTGCAGCGTGATGTTGTCGGCACCGGCCAGCTCGGCCAGCAACGCGGCCTGCACCGGCTCCGGATAGCGCGTGTGCCGCTGCTGGCGCAGCGTGGCGATGTGATCGATGTTCAGACCGAG
>DATNNU010000139.1:0-2804 GCA_035601675.1 Steroidobacteraceae bacterium
ATCGGGTGAAGGGCGGCGGCACTTGGCGTGAGCACGCGGTCATTCTTCGACAAGCTGCTGCGGCGCAAGCCCACCCTCGAGCGCGCCGACGAGGCGTACGCGCAAGGCCGCCATGTCGATGCGGCCGTACTGTTGCGCGCACACTGGCCGAGGGTGGGGAGATGCAGGCGCAGCTGCGCCTGGCAGAGCTCTGCGAGCGCGGCGACGGCGTGCCGCAGAGTTTTGCCGAGGCCGAGCGCTGGTATCGTAGCGCGGCCGAACAGGGCTCGGTCGAGGCGCAAGCGCGTCTCGGGGAAATTTTTCTCACGAGGCTCGCGCCGCCGGATACCGCGACCGCGGCGGCGATCGAACGCATCGAAGACAGCCAGACCCCGGACTCGCTGCTCAAGCGTCTGTATCCGCAAGGACTTGCGATCGCGCAGGATCCGGCGCAGGCCGCCGACTGGAATCGCGGCGCGGCGCAAGCCGGCGATGCCGCCTCACAGGCATGACTGGGTCATCAGTATGCGAGCGGGCTTGGGGTCGCCTGCGACCCGTCGGCCGCCGAGCGCTGGTTTGCAACCGCGGCCGAGCAGGGACCCGTCGCTGGCGAACTCGGTCGTAGCATGCTCTACGCAGGCGGCTATGGAGAGCCGCGAGCATGCGCGCGCGCTCGAATGGTTCGAGCGTAGTGCCGCGAAGGGCAATTCAACCGCTCAGTTGTGCCTCGCGATGCTGCTGCTGTGTGGCGAGGGGTCACGCACGATGAAGCGCGTGCGCTAGCCTTGCTCGAACAGGCAGCTGCCGCGGGCCAGCTGGCCGCGATGTTCGATCTTGGCGAGCTGTATCGGCATGGCCGCGGCGTTGCCCAGAATGCCTCGTAAGCCGAGAACCTGCGATCGGTGCGCCGTAATTTTACGTGATATCCCTGGTTCACTGCACCATTCTATTTGCCGACAGGACTATGATTCGGAAGAGTCGAGCCGTGCCCTGATCGCTTTATTAGGCTCAGGGGCCCACTCGCACGTGGGCGCGTGGCTAGAAATTCGTTCACTGTGAAGGCTGTGCCATAGCGTACGTCGCGGCGCGGCCGCTGTAGGGAGTTCATGCACAAGGGCATTATCCTCGCCGGCGGCGCCGGCACGCGGCTGCATCCGGTCACCTATGCGGTGAGCAAACAGTTGCTGCCGGTGTATGACAAGCCGATGGTGTATTACCCACTGTCGGCGCTGATGTTGGCCGGCATCCGCGACATTCTGCTCATTTCGACACCGACCGATTTGCCGGCGTTTCAGCGGCTGCTCGGCGATGGCAGCCAATGGGGGCTGTCGCTGAGCTATGCCGAGCAGCCCCGGCCCGAGGGGCTGGCGCAGGCGTTCATCATCGGCCGTCGCTTTGTCGGCACCGATCCGGTGTCACTGGTGCTCGGCGATAACCTGTTTTACGGCCACGGTCTGCCAGAGCAGCTGCAGAAGGCTGCCGCTCGCGTGCACGGGGCAACGGTATTCGCCTATCACGTCACAGACCCGCAGCGCTACGGCGTCGTGCAGTTCAACGCTTCCGGGCTCGCGCTTGATATCGAGGAGAAGCCGCTGAAGCCGAAGTCGAACTACGCGGTGACCGGGCTATATTTCTATGACAACGAGGTGCTCGATATCGCCGCCGATCTGAAGCCGTCCGCGCGCGGCGAGCTCGAGATCACGGACGTCAACCGCTGGTATCTCGAGCGCGGTGCGCTGCAGGTCGAGCTGTTCGGCCGCGGCACCGCGTGGCTCGACACCGGCACCCATGAATCGCTGATGCAGGCCGCGAATTTCATCGAAGCCATCCAGACCCGACAGGGCTGGAAGGTCTGCTGTCCCGAAGAGATTGCGTTTCGTGCCGGCTTTATCGATGCTGCCCAGCTCGAGCGACTCGCCCGGCCGCTGTCGAAGAGCGACTATGGCCAATACCTGATCGGGATCCTGTCGGAGCGGCTGTAGTGCAGTTCGAGCCGACGCGGCTGCCGGAAGTAGTATTGATCAAACCGCGGGTGTTTGGGGATGCGCGCGGCTTCTTCTTCGAGAGCTGGCATCAGCAGCGATTTGCAGCCGCGGGCATCGACGCGCGTTTTGTCCAGGACAATCACAGCCACTCGGTCCGGCATACGCTGCGCGGGCTGCATTTTCAGATCCAGCAGCCGCAGGGCAAGCTGGTCCACGTGGTGCGTGGCGAGGTGTTCGATGTGGCCGTGGACATTCGCCGCAGTTCGCCGCGCTTTGGCCAATGGGTCGGTGTGCTGCTCAGCGAGAGCAACCATCAGATGCTCTGGGTGCCGCCCGGATTCGCGCACGGGTATCTGGCGCTGACCGACGAGGTCGATTTTCTGTACAAGTGCACCGACACCTACGCCCCGCAGCACGAGCGCGCGATCCGTTGGGACGATGCCCAGATCGGTGTGAAGTGGCCACTGCCGCCGGGCATCGCGCCGACGCTGGCGGCGAAAGACACCGCTGCGCCCTGGCTCAGGGATGCCGAGAGCTATCCGTGAGAGTGCTGATCACCGGCGCCTCGGGCCAGGTGGGCAGCGCGCTGCTGGGCAGCACACCGCCGCAGATCGAGCTGCGCGCCCCGAGCCGAACCGAGCTCAATATCTCGGATGCGCGCGCGGTCCATGCCGCGGTAACGGCCTTTCAGCCGCAGCTCATCTTCAACGCCGCCGCCTACACGGCCGTCGACCAAGCCGAATCCGAGCCCTTCCTGGCGGATGCGATCAATGCGCAGGCGCCACAATATCTGGCTGAGGCCGCGCAAAGCCTCGACGGCTGCCGGCTGGTCCAACTCTC